>CAYXKQ010000078.1:0-8110 GCA_964465715.1 uncultured Chloroflexota bacterium | reverse complement strand
GGCGCGCTGGGTGAGATGGATCGCCATGTGCCGCATGCCCATTGCGGCCGTAAACAGCGCCCACCCAAACAGGCTGGCTCCAATGCCGATACGCAAAAGCGTTGCAACAGGGCCCGATTCACCTTCGATCGATCGGTAAATCCCCATAAAACCCTGCGCGTAGAGCAGCATCGCGACCATCGCCAAAAGGGTCGCCAGATGACCAATGTTCGGGCTCTCGCCCAGCGAACTGAGCGCCCGTGAGAAATCGGTCTGATCCACCGGGTCAATCAGGGTGACCCCGGGGGTCAACATAGCAGAGACGATCATGACCGCCACCGCCGCCATCAGCGCGATGCCGGCGCCCCTGCCCGCCGCAGGTAGTCCGCGTCCGTCGCTTTTCACAGGTCTTGCTCCAGTTGATCCAGGTTGTTTGGGTTTTGGGAACCGGGCAGGTACAGGACCGCCAGCAGCCCCCGCAGAAGCGCCGGGCCCACACCGCGATCAGCCAATTCCGAACCGAGGTTCGTTTCACCAAACCTTAATTGATGGCGCCAAATCGCCCCGGCGGCGGCCTCCTTCAATTCCCCGGCGACAGCGCCCGATCGGTTTCGCCCGCGCCGTGCGCCATCCGGGGTTTCAGGTCGGCACCCTGGCCGCGATCGCGGTGCTCCGGAGCCCATCCGCGCCGGCGCACCGGTCGGACCGTCCCGGTGAATCAGGCGCCGTCGTAGACGTGAGGGTACTTGAGGCCGTTGCCGGTGGAGAGCAGCACGACCCGCTCGTCGGCGGAGATCACACCGCGGCCTAGCAGGGATTTGAGGGCCGGCAGCAATGCCGCCGCCTCCGGGCAAAGCAGCAGTCCTTCGCGTTCGGCCAGGACGGCGACGGCCTCGGCCAGTTCCGAGTCGTCGACCGAAATCGCCACCCCTCCGGTCTCCCTGATGATCCGCAGCACCAGACGGTGGCCGTAGGGCAGCGGAACCAGCAGGCCCGCCGCCAGGGTGTAGGGGGATTCGGGGGCCTGGGCCGCTTCGCGGCCGGCCTCGAAGGCGGTCACGATCGGGTCGCAGCCGCTGGACTGGACGGCCACCAGGCGCGGCATTTTTCGCCTCGTCAGCCAGCCCAGGCGGGTCATTTCCAGGGCCGCCTTCCAGATGCCGATCAGGCCCACGCCGCCGCCGGTCGGGTACAGAACGACATCCGGCATCTGCCAGCCGAAGAATTCGGCCAGCTCGTAGCCCATCGTCTTCTTGCCCTCGATCCGGTAGGGCTCCTTCAGGGTCGAACCCTCAAACCACCCGTTGGCGGCGGCCCGTTCGGACATGAGCTGGCCGGCGACCGAGATCGGTCCGTCAACCTCCACCACCTCGGCTCCGTAGGCCCGGCATTCGGCTTTGATCGCCGCGGGCGTAAAACGGGGCATTGCCACGTGGGCGGTTATCCCGGCCGGCGCCGCATAAGCGGCCAGGGCGCTGCCGGCGTTGCCGGCCGTCCCCATTGCGATGTCGGTTACTCCCAGCTCGCGGGCCCGCGAGTAGGCCGCCGCCGCCCCCCGGGCCTTGAACGTCCCGGTGGGGTTGGCCCCCTCGTCTTTCAGCCAGAGTTCGTTCAGGCCCAGGTCGCCTTCAATCCGCCGCAGCCGCAGGGTGGGAGTCGACCCCTCGCCGAGGTCGACGATGTTGGCTTTCTGGCGGACCGGCAGAACCTCGCGATAGCGCCACATCCCGCGCGGACGGTGCGCGATCTCGGTCCGGTCGAGTCCCGAGCCCTCGAGCGCGTATTCGGCCAGCCAGGATCCGCCGCAGTCCGGGCAGACCGTCTGCAGGCGGTCGGCATCGCCCCGCCGGCCGCATTCGCAGCAGACAAGGTGCGAGAGCAGTGACCCGGTAGCTATCGACCCTGCTCCCGCAGGCTGGCCAGCACCGGCCCGGGATTCGGATCGGCCCAGGCCTGGAAGAATACTGACCGGTCGGCGGCAAGATCGCCGGTCAGGTCGGCGCCCTGCCCGAAGCCGCGCACCAGCAGGTCGCGGCCGTCGAATTGCTCCTCGGCGTAGGTGGCGAAAAACTCTTCCAGCATCCGGCGCATCGAGGTAATCCGCGCCTGCTGTTCGGGGTGGTAGAGCAGATTGCTGCGCTCGCCGGGGTCCTCCTCCAGATCGAAGAGTTCGCAGGGCCCGAAATCATAGCGGTGGATGTACTTCCAGCGCCGGGTGCGGATCATGCGCGTGCCGCCGAATTCGTCAAAGACCACCACCGCTTCGTGGTCGTCGGGCTCATCACCCTGCAGCGCTCCGGCCAGGCTCTTGCCCGGAAGGTTCACACCGGCCGGGACCGGCAGTCCCAGGTATTCCAGCAGGGTCGGGTACATGTCGTAGTTGGAGTGGAGCCCGTCGAACACCCGGCCGGCCTCGATCGTGCCGGGCTGGGAGAAGATGCAGGGCACCTTGATCGAGGTCTCGTACATGTTGAAGGGAAACGTCCCGTTCCCTTTGCCCCACACTCCGTGGTGACCGAAGTTGAATCCGTTGTCGGAGCAGAAGACCACCAGGGTTCGTTCGCGCAGGCCGAGTTCCTCCAGGGTGTCGATGATCCTCCCCACGGCAAGATCCATCGCGGTCACGGCCGCAAAGTAACCCTTCAGCATCTCGCGGCCGCCCTTGAATTCGGTTGGCGACCCGCCCATCCAGGGGTGCGGTTCCTCCTGCGGACAGGATTTGAACGGACAGTCGTCGTAGGAATCCACGATCTCCTGCGGGTGCCCGTACCACGGGCTGTGCGGGGCGGTGTAGTGCACCGACGCGTAGAAGGGGGACTCGCGCTGCGCGCTGTCCCGGATGAACTCGATCGCATCGTCGGTGAAGATGTCGCTTGCGTATCCCGGTGCTATGTGTCGTTCGCCGTCGAGCACCATCTCCGGGTCGATGTAGGAGCCGCCGCCGAACCGCCGGTAATTGTGGCGCGCGAAGCCGTGGCGGGAAAGTTCCTGCTCGCCAAGGTGCCATTTGCCGGAGAGTGAGCAGCTATAGCCGTTGGCCGCCATCACGTCCACGTAGGTGGTGCGCCCCGAAAGCAGGGCTGGTGGCATCTCGTTGTGATCGTCGCCGCGCACCCAGTCGTGGACGCCGTGCTGGGAATTGATCAGGCCGGTCAGGTAGGTAGCCCGCGATGGCGAGCAGACCGGCGAGGCCACGAAAAAATTCTCCAGCCGCACGCCGGAGGCGGCCAGGCGGTCCAGGTTGGGAGTGCGGATCTCGTCGTTACCGTAGCACCCCAGCGCCCAGGTGGCCTGGTCGTCGGTCAGGATGAAAACCACGTTGTCGTTGGCGGGCATGGCGTCTCGATGCCGGTTTGCGGGTCGGCTCAAATTTTTTCATATTCGGTGCCGCCGCACGGCATCCAACCGGGTTAGCAGTATCTAATCCGGATTCAGCCACTGCTAAGTCGATCGGCCCCGAATCGGGACAACATCGATCAAGCCCCTTGCGCGGTGCGCTGACCCGCAAGAGACGGGCGATATGCGCAGCGCAATTGCGGTAATCCCGCAGAGTTGACAGGAGTTGGGGTGAGTAACGAGGATGCAGGTCGGGGCCTTGGGCCGCTTTCCGATGCGATGCTGGCGGGACTGAACCAGCAGATTTCAGATGAATTCGGGGCAGAGTTCGCGTATTTGGCGATGGCCGGATGGCTTGACAACGAAAGCCTGCTCGGCTGTTCGGCGTTCATGGAAGCACAAGCCGCCGAGGAGCGCAGCCACGCGCTGCGGCTTTACGAGTACGTTCTGGATCGCAACGGCCGCGTTGCGATAGGCCCGGTTGCGGAAGCAAGCGGTGATTTTGCGGATGCCGCCGCCGCGTTCCGGGCTGCCCTGCGCAACGAAGAAGGGGTCTCTGAATCGATCAAGCGCCTGCACCAGATGGCTATCGACGAGGGCGACAGTCCCACGGCCGTCTTCCTGGAGTGGTTCCTCACCGAGCAGGTGGAGGAGGAAAAGACCTTCGACGACATCGTGCGCAGGTTTGAACTGGCCGGCGACAACGCTGCCGCGCTGCTGGTGCTGGACATTGAACTGGGCGGCAAGGCCGGCGAGGAAGGCTAAGCCGGGCTGCCGCCGCGCTAGGCGTCGCCGGGTTCGGTAGCGCTCGGGTCACGCATGAAGCGGACCGACAATATGCGCGGGCCGCTGGTGCGGGTCACCATCACAAGCCAACCGCGGTAGGCAAAAAAGGCGCCCTCGTCGGGGATCGCCGACAGCTGGTTGATTACGAAGCCGGCGACCGTGTCGAATTCCCCGGCCGGTAGCTCCAGACCCAGTGCCGCGGCCAGTTCGCTGGCGCGAGTCAGTCCGGTCGCGGTCCAGTTGCCGTCGGCATGCTGTCGCAGGTCGGGGGCGTCGTCGGCGGACTGGTCGGCCAGGTCCCCAACCAGCGCGACCGCCAGGTCCTCGGTGGTCACCAGCCCGGCGGCGTCGCCGTGCTCGTCGACCACCAGCAGCATCTCGGTCCCCGCGGACCGCATCAGGGCTGGAAGCTGGGCGGCCGCCGCGTTCTCAAACACCGCCGGCAACTGCGAGATTGCCGGGCGCGGCAGCGGAGCGGCCCAGTCGCGGGCGCTCAGCCTGTACAGATCGACCAGATCAACCAGGCCGACGATGTTATCGGCGTTCCCCTCCCATAGCGGGAAACGCGAATAGCCACTGCGCTGGGCCATGCGGGCCAGCTGCATGGGCGTGGACGATACGTCGGCTGAGACCATCTGCGGCCGCGGCGTCATCGCCTCGCGCACCCTCAGGCCCGAGAAATTGAGCGCCCGTTCGAGCATTGCCAGCTCGGGTTCGTCGAGCTGGCCCTCGGCGCCCAGGTCGGCAACGATGAATTCCAGGTCGTTGCGCGAGTAGGCGATGTCGACTTCGTCCTCGGGCTCGATGCCGAACAGACGCACCACCAGGTTGGCGGCGCCGTTAAGCACCCAGATGATCGGGCGGACCGCATTGGCGAAGAAGCGGAACGCCACCGCCAACGCCAGCGCCACCCCGGTCGGCCGGGTCAGCGCCACGTTCTTGGGCAGTATCTCTCCGAACACCATGTGCAGGGCGGTGACCAGGGCCAGGGCGGTCGGCAGCGCAATCAGGTGCAGCGTCGCCGGGTCGAGCTCCCAGACCTGGCCGATCGCCAGCTCCAGCAGAAACGCCACCGCCGGTTCGGCCACGAACCCCAGGGCGATCGAGGCGACGGTGATCCCCAGCTGGGCGCCGGCCAGCATCAACGAGAGTTCCTTGGCCGATTTCTGGGCCATGCGCCCGGCCCAGGATCCGCGCTGGGCCAGCTCGGCCAGGCGGGGCCGGTCGGCGGTGGTGACCGCGAATTCGGCCGCCACGTAGAAGGCGTTCAGGCCCAGCAGCGCCGCCGCCAGGACCAGGGCCAGGACCGGATCGATCACGGCGACGCCGGCGGGGTCACCGCCACCCGGGTGATCTGCATCCCATTGGTGGCCAGCACCTCGAATCGCCAGGCACGGTATTCCAGGACGTCGCCGGCGGCCGGAATGCGCTGGAATTCCATGAGCAGGAACCCGGCCAGGGTCTCGTACGGGCCGGGCGGCAGGATGAACCCGGCTGACTGTTCGCACTCCAGGGCGGTGGCCAGCCCGTCCAGACGGACGGTCCGCCGGACCAGCCCGTCCGAGGAACCGGCCCGCCCTATGAGCAGCGGCAGCAGCGCGTCCTCGATGGTCAGCACGCCGGCCATGACTCCGTGTTCGTCGAGCGCCACCGCCATCGGATTCTGCTGGCGGCGCATTCGCAGCAGGACCGAATAGACCGGCGCGGTCGGCGGCGTGGCCAGGATCGGCTGCATGTAGAGGCGAACCGGAAAACTGGCCAGGTCGTGGCGGGCAATCGAAAGCAGCGCCCGCGCGGTCACGACCCCCAGCACTTCTTCGCTGCTTCGCTGCAGCACCGGCACGCGCGCCACTCCGTGCTGGCTCACGACCCGGGCCAGATCGGCCATCGTGGCATCGTCGGGGAGCGAGATCACGTTGCTGCGGGGGGTGAAGACGTCCCGCACCAGCAGCGAATCGAAAGCCACCACCGCCTCGGCGAATCGGGAGGTGCTCGAGGGCAGCGATCCGGCCCGCGACGACCAGCGGATCGCGCGCAGGAGGTCGGTGGAATTGCGAACCCCGGCCAGCTCATCGGAGGGCTCTATCCCGACCAATCGGATGCACAGATTGGCCAGGTAGTTCAAGAGCCAGACCAGCGGACGGGTCAGGCGGTTGGACAGGCCCAGCAGCGGCGCCAGCAGCAGCGTCATCTGCACCGGCCGGGCCAGGGCGAAGTTCTTCGGCACCAGTTCGCCCAGGACCATCTGAATGAACGAAAGCAGCACCAGGACCGCGAGCGATCCGATCGCGAAGGTGGCCCCGGAGCCGGCGCCGATGCCGGCCTCGCTGAGAAACTCCTCCAGCGCCGGGGCAAATAACAGTTCGGCGACGAACCCAAGCGCCAGTGAAGTCACGGTGATGCCGAGCTGGGCCCCGGAGAGTTCGTAGGCCAGGTTGCGCAATCGTTCAGCGGCGCTGCCGGCGCGGCGGTCGCCGGTTTCGGCGCGCTGCTCGATGCGGTAGCGATTGACCGCAATGAGCGCGAACTGGGCTCCGGCGTACACGCCGTTGACGGCAATTAGCAGCAGCGCCAGGGTGACGCCGACGATGATCTCGATTAACGAACCGCCCTGCTGGGGAGCCGAACCGCGAGTAACGGGTTGATTTGCCCGGCCCAGATTCTCGCCTTGCCCCGGATCCGGCGGACTCCAAAGCCAAAATCGGTGGCGACTCTGACCCCGATCGGCTCCCTGATGCCCAAGCGCCCCAACATCCTCTGGTATTGCTCAGACCAGCAGCGCTTCGACACCATCGAAGGGCTCAACAACCAGCACATCCACACGCCACGGCTGAGGCGGTTCATGGACTCGGCGGTCACGTTCACGCACGCGCACTGCCAGACCCAGATCTGTACCCCCAGCCGGGCCAGTTTTCTCACCGGCATGTACCCGAGCGCCATCGGGGTCCTGGGGAACGGGAATCCCTACTTTCCACCGGAGCAGTCCTCGCGCCTGATCACCCGGGTCCTGGCCGGGGAGGGTTTCGACGTCGGCAACATCGGCAAGCTGCATCTGGCCGGGGCCGGCGGGGGCGCCGAGCAGCGCACCGACGATGGCTACCGCTACTTCCAGTATTCGCACTCGCACAAGGGCCCGGACCTGCCGTTTCACGACTACGCCGACTGGATCCGGTTGCAGGGGAGTGACCCCGCCGGGCTGATTCCCGGCCAGTGGGGCGGCCAGGACAGCTACCGGCGCGGCGCCGAAGTCAAGTCTTTCGGCGGACTTTTTGAGCCGACCGCCGAAGCCGACAACGTGCCCCCGCACCTGCACCAGACCCACTGGTGCACCGAGAAGGGGATCGAATTCATCAATGCCAATCGCAACGTCGACCAGCCGTGGATGCTGACCCTCAATCCATTTGATCCGCACGCTCCGTTCGACGCCCCCTACGAGTACTACCGGCGCTACGATCCGGCCGAACTGCCGGGCGCCCATTTCCGCGATTCCGATATAGCCCACCAGCAGCGCCTGGTCGACGCCGGGGTCGACTTCCAGTCCAAGCCCAAACATCCCCGCGAATGGGACCACCGCAAGATCCAGGCCTCCTACTACGCCATGATCGAGCAGATCGACCATGAATTCGGTCGCCTGCTCGACCACCTGGACGACATCGGCGAGCGCGAAAACACGATCGTGATCTTCACCTCCGATCACGGCGAAGCGCTCTGCGACCACGGGATGATCCTCAAGGGCTGCCGGTTCTTCGAGGGTCTGGTGCGGGTGCCGCTGATGATCTCCTGGCCGGGCCGGTTCGCCGGCGGCAAGGTCTGCGATGGCCTGGTCGAACTGACCGACCTGGTGCCGACCCTCTATGAGGCGCTGGGCATGGAAATCCCCTACCACGTGCAGGGCAAGTCGCTCCTGTCGGTGCTGGAGGGTTCCGACGATGGAAGCGATCATCGCGATTACGTCCGGACCGAGTTCTACGGGGCGATAAACCACGCCGACCAGACCCACGCGACCATG
>CAYXKQ010000077.1:0-8150 GCA_964465715.1 uncultured Chloroflexota bacterium | reverse complement strand
AGAGTTATTACCACCAGCAGAGAGCTTATGTGCGCTTTCTGTTTTAAAAGCAGGTGCCGCGGATTTCAGGCGATCGGCCGCACCTCCTCGAACGCACCGGACTCCCACGACCGGAAAATCGCATCCGAAACCTCCGCCACCGCCAGGGCGGCGTTGATGTTGGGTTCGCCGGGCTCGCCGGCGTCGGTCGCCCGCAGGAACTCGTAGGCCTCGATCACCTTGGTGTCGTCGTAGCTGAGCGACAGTCCGTCGCCGGGTGAGAAATTTGCAAAGTACGGCATCTCGGTGCTTGCCAGGAGATTGACATAACCGTCGCGGGCGGGATCATCTTCGCAGACCTCGAAGAATTCAAGTTCGCCCATCCGACCCAGGTGCCACTTGAGGGCTCCCTTGGTGCCGTGCAATTCCCAGGCCAGGGTCACCTTTTCACCTTGGATCACCCGGCACGATTCCAGGTGGCCGACCGCGCCATTGGCAAATTCGGCCAGGACGCCGACGTAGTCCTCGTTTTCCACCGGTGCCCGCGGGCCGCCCTTGCGGATTGAGAAATGGGTGCCTTCCCCGGGAATCGGCTCGGGCCGGTCGGTGATGAAGGTGTTCTGCAGGGCGGCCAGGCGCTTGAGCGGACCGGCCAGGTAGTGGGCTTGATCGACTATGTGCGAGAGCATGTCGCCGACGACGCCCGATCCGGCCAGCTTCCGCGAGAACCGCCAGGTCAACATCGCGTCCGGGTGGCTGGCATAGCCTTCCAGGAATCTCCCCTTGAAGTGCGTTAGTTCCCCCAGGCGGCCCGCCGCGACCAATTGCTTGGCGAACGGAATGACCGGGCACATCCGGTAGTTGAATCCGATATGCGAGGTAACCCCGGCCGCATTTATCGCGTCGGCGATCGCCTTGGTTTCAGCCGGCGAGCGGCCGCACGGCTTTTCGAGCCAGATATGCTTGCCGGCAGCAGCGGCCGCCTGGGCCATTTCCAGGTGCAGGAAGTTGGGGGTGGTGATGCTCACCGCTTCCACATCGGGGTGTTCAAGAACCTCGCGCCAGTTGGTTGTCCACTGCCCATATCCGTACTTGTCGGCCGCCGAGCGGGCCCGGTGCTCGAAGTTGTCGGCGCAGATGAGCAGCTTCCCGGTCGCCGGAGCATCGGGAAATCGGATGGCGACCTGGTTGTGCGAGCGCGAGTGAAGTTCGCCCATCCAGCCCATGCCGATGGTGCCTATTCCAATTTGGCGCTGCATGTTCAATCCTCAAGGTATAGGTTGCTGGGTGGGCAAGCTTGAATGGGAGCGTGCCGCCATTGGAATTTACCGCCCGGATCAATGACATTTCGCCCCGGTTGCGGGCGCGTTGGAGCCGGACCGGCCGCTACCCCTGAAACCGGCGGCGCACTCCTTCTAGAATGGCGATTCGAAGCGCGCTATTTCCGGGGAGCGGATCAGGGATGCGGCTCAAGGTTGGCAACTGCCCCGATTCATGGGGCGTCTGGTTCGGTGAACCCGATCCGTTGCAGACTCCGTGGGAGCGTTGCTACGACGAAATAAAAGAAGCCGGTTACGAGTATGTCGAGTCGGGGCCCTGGGGTTACGCCCCGACCGATCCGGCGGTCATGCGGGCGGCCATGGTGGCGCGCGGATTCAGCGTGACCGGCACCAACCTGATGGTCCATTACGAGGACGTGGAGGCCCGCGACCAGATCCGGTCGGTGGCACGCCAGATTTCGGACTACCTAGCCAAACTGGACGCCGAGTACTTCATATTCATAGATGGCAGCTACTCCGGTGGCACTCATACCGATCCGACCGGTCGCGAAGTGGAAATGCCGGAGCGGCTGGAAGATGCCGCCTTTGATGCGCTGATCGAATTCACCGTCGACCTGGCCCGCATGATCTCGGCCGACTACGGCCTGCGTCCCGTGTTTCATCCCCACGCCGACACCCACGTCCAGTACGAAGACCAGATCGAACGCTATCTCGAGGCCACCGATCACGCCGATGTCGGCCTGCTGCTGGACACCGGTCACCACGCCTATGCCGGCGGGGATCCGGTCGCATTCATGCGCAAGTGGGGCCACCGCGTCGATTATCTGCACCTTAAGAACGTCGAACCCACCATCGCGGCCAAGGTGCAGGCCGAGAACATTCCCATGACCGAAGCCACCAAGATGGGCGTCTGGGTCGAACCGGGCGACGGAGTGGTGGACTTTGATGATTTCCTGAAGGCCATCGTCGAGGTCGATTTTTCCGGCTACGCGGTCGTGGAGCAGGACATGTACCCGGTGCCGTTCGACAAACCGCTGCCGATCGCCAAGCGAACGCTGGCCTGGCTCAAAGAACACGGTTACACGAGCGTCTGACCCAACGATCGGCTACCGCCAAGGTGTCACCCGGGGGCCAGCGACGTTGAGCGGCGGAGACGCGTTCCCTGAGCAATTCGCCGGCAAGGTGGCGGTCATCACCGGCTCGACCCAGGGTCTTGGCGAAGCAACGGCCCGGCTTTTTGCCGCGCGCGGCGCCGCCGGACTGGTGATCTGCGGGCGATCGCAGGATCGCGGGGAGGCGCTGGCCGCCGAGTTGACCTCGGCCGGCTGCCCGACCAGCTATCAGCGCGCCGACCTTGCCCGTTTCAAGGATCTGGAACCGGTCGTGGAGCGCGCCGATTCGGACTTTGGCCGGCTCGATGTCCTGGTCAACTGCGCCGGAGTGGGGCCGCGCGGAACCATCTGGGACACCGACCTCGAGACGTACGAGTACATCTTCAACGTCAACATGCGAGCCCCCTACTTCCTCACCCAGGCCGCGGTGCGCCTTATCAAGCGCGGCGGTCGCGGCGGGGCGGTCTGCTCGATCGGGTCGATTTCGGGCTACGGCGGCCAGCCGTACATAAACGCCTATGCGGCCTCGAAAGGCGCGCTGATGTCCTTTACCCGCAACACCGCGTTCCAGCTGCTGCGCCACCGGATAAAGGTGAACGTTCTGAACATCGGCTGGGCCCAGACCCCGAACGAGCACATCGTTCAGACGACTGCCCAGGGCCAGCCGCCGGACTGGGTCGAGCGCGCCAACCGCGAGTTGCCGTTCGGGAGGCTGGTGCAACCGGACGAGGTCGCCCGCGCGGTGGCGTTCCTGACCTCGGATGAGTCGGGGCTGATGACCGGCGCGCTGGTTGATTTCGACCAGTATGTAATCGGGGCGTTCCAAGAGCCCCCGCGTCCGGCGCCACTGGAGGCCTGATTCCTCATGCCACGCATCAACCGCGCGATCGAGCTGCTCGAATCGGGCCAACCGATTTATTACACCGCGGCCGGTGAAATCAGCTACGAAGGCGGCCTGGCCGAGGCCGCGACCTGGGCCGATTTCCTCATGATCGACTACGAGCATCGGCCGTTCGACATGACCGCGTTGCGGGCATTCATGCGCGGACTTATCGACGCCGGGCCGACGCGGTCCGGGCACCGCATGCCGGCGATCTTCTGCACCCTGCCGGCGTCGGGAAAATCGGCCTCGGAAGTGCTTGACAACCAGTGGCAGATCACCCATCTGCTAAATGCCGGCGTGCACGGGCTGGTGCTCTGCCGCGCCCGCGACCCGGAGGCCGTGCAGGCATTCGTGGACTGCTCCCGGTTCGTGTTTATTCGCGATGCCGACGGCGGCCCCGGCTCCGGCCTGCGCGGCAACGGCGGTCAGCAGCACCCCGCCGAAATCTGGGACATCAGTCCGGAGGAATACCTGCAGCGGGCGGATCCATGGCCGCTGAATCCGGCCGGCGAACTGCTGCTGGGCCTGAAGCTCGAGGATCAGGAATGCGCCGCCGCCGCCGACGAATGCCTGGCGGTGCCGGGCCTGGCCTATGCCGAATGGGGTCCGGGCGATATGGGGATGTCGTTTGGCTATCCGACCAATCACGATCCGCCATACCCGCCGGAAATGGATGCCGTGCGCCTCAGGATCAAGTCCGCCACCGAGTCGGCCGGCCTGGCGTTCCTGATGGGCTGGAACGATTCTGGGATGAGCCATCAGGAAAAAGCCAGATTTCTTTTCGACGACCAGCAGGTCAAGGTCGTTCCGGCCGGTCCCGACGGGGCCGAATTCGCCGCGGTGGGGCGGCGCCATACTGGTCGCCGGATGCCCGTCTGATGGATGGGGCGGCAACTTCGCGATGAATACCGGGTCGGCGCTCGCCGAATTGGGATCCGGACCCGGGATGCTCACCGCCGACGAACGCGAATCGCTCGACCAGGAAGGCTACCTGATCCTGCACGACCTGATCGGTCCGGAGCAGCTTCACCCACTGCAAAACCGTTTTGACGCCCTGCTCGCCAGCGAAGACGGACTGGGCCGCGAGGTGCATTCGGAGGCAAACGTGGGTCGCCTCGCCAATCTCGTGAACAAGGGACGCGAATGGGAGATCTGCTATTCCCACCCCAAGATCCTGGCGGCGGTCTGGCACGTTATCGGCGGCGAATTCCACCTTTCATCGCTCAACGGGCGCTCGGCCCCGCCCGGCTACGGCCACCAGGCGTTGCATTGCGATATCTACGCCGGCCAGCGCGGACCCGGATTCCGGGCCTGCAATTCGGTCTGGATGCTGGACGATTTCGTGCCCGACAACGGTCCGACCCGGCTCGTGCCCGGCAGCCATCGCCGGGCCGCGATGCCGGCGGACGCGCTCGAGGATCCGTCCGCTCCGCACCCCGAACAGGTGCTGGCCCTGGGGCGGGCCGGAACGGTGATCGTCTTCAACGCCCTTACCTGGCATGGGGGGACCCGGAACCGGACTGGGCGCGAACGCCGCGCGCTGCACTCCTTCTGGGTGGACCGGTCGCTACGCCAGCAGACCAACCAGCGTCAATGGCTGGCCGCCGAGACGATCGAGCGCCTGTCGCCGGCGCTGCGTTACCTGGTGGACGTGTAAGCGGCGAGACCGCTCCGTTCGGACGCGCCGGACACGCGTTTCTCGGTGATACTTTCCACACGGACCGGAGGAGCCGGGTCCGGGAGACGACGGTGGAGATGACGATGAGAACGGCCGAAGCCCTGACCGCGCTGGGGGTTGCCCCCGACACCCTTTCTGCGGAGGAAAAGTCGCAATTGGATGAGCGGGGGTACTTGTACCTGCACAACGTTCTCACGCCGGACCAGCTCGAGGAGATCCGCCGGCGATTTGACGAAATCGAGGCGAGCGAAGGGGACGAAGCAGGCGAGGAGATGGCCCGGACCAAGGAGGTCGGGATAGGCCGGCTGGCGAACCTGGTCGACAAGGGCGATGTATTCGCTCCCTGCTACACCCACCCCCGGGTCCTGGCCGCGATGGCGCACGTGATGGGTGATGAGATCCATTTCGATTCCCTGAACGGCCGCAACTGCCCGCCCGGCGAAGGCCTGCAGGTCCTGCACCGCGACGCCATGGGTTCGACCGACGAGACCGGCTACCGGGTCTGCCAGAGCCTTTGGATCCTGGACGACTTCACCCCGGTTAACGGCGCCACCCGGATAGTGCCCGGGACGCACCTTGCAAACGTTGACCCGCGCGAGGTGATGGAGGATCCGAAGGCTCCCCACCCGGATGAAGAGCTGGTCCTGGCCCCGGCCGGTTCGGTGGTGGTGTTCAACGGCCACTGCTGGCATGGCGGGACCCAGAACCGCAGCCAGGGCCAGCGTCGCGTCCTGCACGGCTGTTACGTGCGCCGCGACCAGGAGCAGCAGCAGGTCCAGGCCGAATGGCTCTCGCCTGAGACCATCGGCCGCCTGTCGCCGGCGGAGCGCCACATCCTGCACGTATGAGGCCCTGAGTCGTGCCCGATCGGGCCCGCGTCGGCATCATCGGCGGCGGCATCGTCGGATCGTCGATCGCTTTTCACCTGGCGGCCGCAGGCATAAGCGACGTGGTTGTCATCGACCGCGGCCCATTGCCTGGATGGGGATCGACCGGACGCGCCGCCGGCGGATTCCGGCACCAGTTCCCCCACCCGGCCGACATCGCCTGTTCGCGTTTTGCGTACGAGCAGTTCCAGCGGTTTGAAGCCGACACCGGCGTGGACCCCAACCTGAGGCTGCACGGCTACCTTTTCATGGCGCAAAGCCGGGCCCGCCTTGACCAGTTGCGCCAGATCCACCAGATTCAGCGTCGGGCGGGCCTGGAAGAAGCGGCGATGCTGGATCGCGAGAGCGTGGCCGAGCTCGTCCCGCACGTGGTCACCGACGACGTGTTGGGAGCCTCGTTCTGCCCCCTGGATGGTTTTCTGGACCCGCTTTACATCATGCACGGCTACGCCCGCGCCGCCCGCGGGAGGGGAGTGCGGTTTCTGCTCGGCCAGGAGGTCGACCGGGTGGTGGTCGAAAGCGGCCGGGCGCGAGTGCTGCAGGGACCGGGACTCGATCTGGAGGTGGATTGGGCGGTCGTGGCCGCCGGCGCCTGGAGCGGTCGGCTGCTCAGGGACCTGGGGGTTGACCTGCGGCTCATTCCGATTCGTCGCCAGATTGCCGGCACCCACCCGCTGCCGCAACTGCCGGAGGCCGCGCCGATGACGTTTGAAGACGACGGATTCCACTTCCGCAAGGACCACCTCGGCGGGGGTGGCGCCAACCTGATATTCGAGGACCCGGCCGAGCCGGAGAGCTTCAACCAGGAGTTTGACGTCGAATTTGGAGCCGCCCTCCGGGAACGCCTCGTCAAACGCTTGAAAGACCCTGGCGAGCCGCTAGTGTCGCCGCGCCGCAGCTGGGCGGGGCTCTATGCCGTCACTCCTGACCATCACCCGTATATCGGACCGCTATCGGATCCGGCCGGAGTCATCCTGGCGACTGGGTTTTCGGGCCACGGCGTCATGCATTCGCCGGCCACCGGCTGGAGCGTGGCGCAGATGATCGCCTGTCATGAAATCCCGGACTTGGCGGCGCCCTATTTACCCTACCGTTTCGAGCAGGGCTCCCAGTTCACGGCAACCGGGAACATTTATTGACCGGCTGACGTTTCGTTGGCGGCGGCCAGCCGCCAACGGTCAAAGGCAACCGGCGGTGCGACGCGATTTAGCCGACGTCAACCGGGGTGCCGATCATGCTGCCCCACTCGGTCCACGATCCGTCATAGTTGCGAACGTCGGAAACCCCGATCAGCTCCCTAAGGACGAACCAGGTGTGCGAGGAGCGCTCGCCGATCCGGCAGTAGGCGATCGTTTCCTGGTCCGGGGTCACTCCCTTGGAGCCGTAAATCTCACCCAGTTCATCCGCCGACTTGAACGTGCCGTCACTGTTGACGGCCGTGGCCCAGGGGACGTTGGCGGCTCCGGGGATTCGACCCATCCGCTGGGCCGTTTCGGGGAGTCCCGGAGGAGCCATGATCTCGCCCCGGTACTCCTCGGGCGCGCGCACGTCGATCAGGACCACATCGCGCGAGAGCGCGTCCAGAACCTGCGGCTGGTAGGCGCGCAGCGAATCATCGCGCGGACTGGCCCGGTAGCTGCTGCGGGGGTAGGCAACCGGGTCGGTGCTGAGCGCCCGCCCGTCCAGCTCCCACTTGACCCGCCCGCCGTTGAGCAGATGCACGTTCTCGTGCCCGTAAAGCCGGAACTGCCAGTACGCGAAGGCGGCGAACCAGTTGTTGTTGTCCCCGTACAGCACCACTCGGGTGTCGTTGGCGATGCCAGAAGACGAGAGCAGATCCTCCCAGTCTTCCCGATTGACGATGTCGCGGCGGATGTTGTCGGAAAGCTGGGTCTGCCAGTTCCAGCCGACCGCCCCCGCGATATGACCGCTCTCGTAGGCGGTGGTGTCGACATCGACTTCGACAAGTCGAACGTCGGGGTCGGCGCCGTGCTCCTCGACCCAGTCGGCTGAGACCAGCGCGGAAGGATTTGCATATTCGGCCATGGTGGTTCCTTTGAAGAATGCCCCGGGCATCGAGCGAGCCGCCGTTCGCGGCAATCTTTACCAATATAGTCAATTTGGTGTGAAATACCGGTCAAACCCTCCAATCGCGCTTGGACTCGAAACATGGTGATCGACACGCGGCCGCAGGCCGGGGACGGCTTTGAGGCTCTGGTGCGCGGCCGCATCGGACGCCACGACGCGGTCCTGGCGCGGTCCGTGGGCCCCGCCCCGCACCGCTTTGCAATCTTTATCCGGCCCGAGTTGGAGCGGCGATTCAGCCGGCGC
>CAYXKQ010000076.1:0-8208 GCA_964465715.1 uncultured Chloroflexota bacterium | reverse complement strand
GGGGCCGCAACCCGATGCTCGACGGGTTCGGGCTGATCGCGTTTGCCAGTCTCAGCCCCATGATTTGCGTGCTGGCCTACGGAATGATCAGGTAATGCTGGATTTCCTTACCTTTTCCGGCAGCACCCTGCTCTACACGCTGCGGGACGTGAGCCCGATCGTGGTGATCCTGGTGGTTTTCCAGGTGGGGGTGCTGCGGCGCGGGATCCCAAACCTACCGGGTATCGCGGCCGGCTCGCTCATGGTCCTGCTGGGCCTGGCGCTGTTCCTGATTGGCCTGGAGCGGGCGCTGTTTCCAATCGGGGAGACGATGGCCCGGCAACTCACGGAGGAAGCGGGAGCGCTGGCGGGGGCGGTGCGATGGGAGGCCTACTGGCTGGTGTACCTGTTCGCAGCCGCCATCGGATTCGCCACGACCGTGGCCGAACCGTCGTTGATCGCCGTGGCCCTCAAGGCCGAGGAGGTTTCGGGTGGCGCGGTAAACGCCTGGGGCCTGCGCATCGCCGTCGCGCTGGGGGTGGCCGCGGGCGTTTCGCTTGGGTGCTTTCGCATAGTGACCGGAACGCCGCTGCCGTGGTACATTCTGGCGGCCTACATCATCGTCATCGTCCAGACTTTCCTGAGCAACCGCACGATAGTTCCCCTCGCTTACGACAGCGGAGGCGTAACCACCTCGACCGTTACCGTGCCGGTGGTGGCGGCCCTGGGGCTGGGACTGGCCGCCAACGTGCCGGGGCGGAGCCCGCTGATCGACGGATTTGGACTCATCGCATTCGCCAGTGTCTTCCCGATCATGTCGGTGCTAGGCTATGCCATCACCGCCGAACGGGTGGAACGCTGGCGCGAGCGGAGAAAGCGTCAGGAGGTTGAGCCTTGAAGATGGCGCTGATCGTCGCGCTCGTGGGCGACGATAAGACAAGTCAGATCATCGACGTCGCGCGCGCCGGCGGAGCTACCGGCGCCACCATCATCAGCAGCGTGCGTGGCGAGGGCTTGAAACCGGGCAGGACCTTTCTCGGGCTTGGCCTGACGGCGAAGCGGGATGTGCTGCTATTTCTGGTGGCCGAGCCGCGGGCCCGCGACATCCTCGAGCGCATCGCAAAAGCCAGCGGCATGGACCGCGAGAGCGGCGCCGGCGTCGCTTTCCAACTCGCCATCGAGGACGTGGTCGGGCTCGAGTCGCAGTTGCCCACCTTGAAAGAGGAACTGGAAAGCGCCCTATGAACGATACGGGTGAAGACCGGCCCATAAGGGTTTCCGACGTTATGGGGCCACAGGTGCATGCGGTCGACGGATTGGCGACGGTGGCCGAGGCGATGGCGATCATGCAGCGGTTGCGGATCAGTTCGCTGGTGGTGAACCGGCGCCGCGATGAAGACGAGCTGGGCCTGATCGTGGTCAGCGACGTGGCCCGCGAGGTCATTGCCCGCAATCGGTCCCCGGAGCGGGTCAACGTCTACGAAATCATGTCGAAACCGACGCTCACCGTGCGGACCGATATGCTGGCGCGCTACGCGGTTCGGCTGCTGGTCAAGTTTGGGGTCTCGCGGGCGCTGGTCGTCGACGATGAGGGGTCGCCGCTGGGCCTGGTGACGCTGCGCGACCTGGTTCTGGGCCTGACTCCGGAGTAGCCGCCGGGCGCCCTCCGCAAAACCCACGAAAACCAGCGAAACATGACGACCGGTTATCCGAATCTGGCCGGCCTGCGCCAATTCCCGGGCAGGGCGGTCGCGCCGACCGCGAAGCGGTCCAGGGGAGCGGTCGGCCAACGCCAAATCCGCATGCCGGATTTGCCCGCTGTCAGTCCGGGCAACCGCGCCTTATGGGGCCGGTCGTCCGAACTTGCCCGGCCGCCAATTTGGAACCGGATCAATCGGTTCGCGATCCGGCCCGAGGGCGCGACCGCAGGGGCCAGGAAAACCTGCGGGCCCGAACTTTGAAAAAGCGGAGACAAACCGGCCACGTGTGCGTCCGGCTCACCACGCCGCCCGAGCCGTCAACAGCTGATCGGGACCGTGCTCCTTGTTGAGGCTGCTGCTTCTGGTTTCGCTGCTGTTTGCGCTGGGGTTCGTGATCCACGCCGGATTTCGCCGCCGACTCCTCTGGGCGATCAACGTCACGTTCGTCATATACGCCGTGTTCTTCGTGGTTCGCCCGCTGATATGGCCATTCTTTGACCTGAACCCCGACCTGTACCTGGTGGTAGCGGCCGTGGGGTTGGCGTGCTTTGCGGCCTGGTTCGCTCTGCGCCTGTTGCTCGAACGCATCCGCCGCTGAGAAATCCGCCGCGGGGTCCGGCCGGCTAAATCATCCGGGCGCCCGGTAGGTCGGCCGGCCAGGATCCGATGATCCGCACTGTCGAACACAGCGCCCCCACGTCGGTGATGGCGGCGGCGACGTTGGAATCGTCGCGGTGCCCGGCGAACTCGGCGTAAAAGACGTAATCACCCAATACGGCGTCATGCAGTCCGCGGGCGGGCCGGGACTGCATGTTGCTCAGGTTCACGTCCCGGTTGCGCAACGCCCCCAGGACTTCGTGCAGCGCGCCGACGCGGTCCCTGACGGCAAAAATCATCGCCGTGCGGTCGTTGCCGGTCGAGGGGTTGGGGCGATTGCCGAGCAGGAAGAACCGGGTGCTGTTGGCGGAAAAATCTTGGATGTTGCGCCGCACGACGGTCAAGCCGTTGGCGGAGGCCGCCGCTTCCAGGCCGATCGCCGCCGATCGCGGTTCCTGGCTGGCGCGCACCGCGGCGGCGGCGGTGCTGGCGACTTCGGATCGTTCCGCCGCAGGCAGGTTCTGGGACAGCCAATCCTGACACTGGGCCAGTGCCTGTGGGTGCGAATAGACGACCTGGATCTCCTCAAGGCTGGAGTTCGAGAGGAGGTTGTGGACGATCCGCTCCGAAGTCTCGGCGATTACATCGACCGGGTGGCGCATAAAGCCGTCGATCGAGTCGCCGACCATCCCGGCGGCGGTGTTTTCAATCGGAACGACGCCGAAATCGGCTTCCCCGCGGGACACCTGGGCGAAGATCGCGTCGATCGAGTTGACGGCCACGTATTCGGCGCTGTCCCCAAACACTTTGCGGGCCGCCCCATGGCTGAATGTCATCGGCGGGCCCAGATAGGCCACTTCCAGGGTCTTCTCGAGCGCCCGGCAGGCGGCGATGATCTGGGTGAAGATCGCCGAGATGGCCTCGCTGGAGAGCGATCCGTTCGATACCGCAATCGCGCGCCTGATGACCTCGGCCTCGCGGGTGGGTACGAAGACCGGGTCTCCGCTGGCCGATTTTTCGTGGCCTACCTTGCTTACCACCGCCGCGCGATTGTCGAGCAGGTTAACGATCTGGCGATCGATCTCGTCGATCTTGTGGCGGTGCTCGGCCAGGCGCCGGTCCGGGTCGCTGGGCAATTTAGGGATCTCTCGAGAAACTTGCGGGATTGGGTTGGTTGGCGGCCTTGATGCCGTCAAGGGCTAGTTTCCCGTAACCGCCTGATCCGCCGTTATCTGGCCGGCCAGATGGGCCAGATAGACGGGCGCCAACGGCAGGACGCACGGTGAAACAAAGGAGAGTATCCCGGCGACGAATGCCGGCGCCAGCCAGCCCAGGTTGATCGCCTCGTTGCCGGCCATGAGGAACTCGTCGTTAAAGACCGGAACGTCGGCCAGGTATCGCGACAGCAGCGCCACCAAATCAAATGCGATGAACAGTCCGAAAGCCATCAGCAGCAAGCCGGAGACGATCGCGATCGCGTTCGAGCGCCGGCTGAGCGCGGTCAGCGGACCCTGCAGGCGCTCGGTGAATGCGGCCAGCACCAGGAAGGGGACCCCCAGGCCGAGCGAGTAGGCCAGCAGCAGCAGGTATGCGGTGGCGACCGATTCGGAGTTATAGGCCGCGGTCAGGATTCCGCCCAGAATGAAGCCGACGCAGGGGGTCCAGCCCAGCGCGAAGGCCAACCCGACCGCAAACGAAGAACGGTATCCGGATCGGCCGGTGCGGAATTCGATTTGACCCTGACGGTAGAGTGCCCCGGCCAGGCGCGCCGAGGCGGCCGCAATTGCGCGCCGCGCCGGATCGAACCGGCCTTCACGGGCCGGCCCGGCCAGCCGGAACGCCAGCTCGCGGAACAAGCCGGTAAGGTGCAATCCGAAGACTGCCAGCGCCACGCCGGCGACCAGGTTGATGATCGGACGGTAGTCATCCACCAGGCCGCCCACAACTCCGAATGAAAACCCAGCCAGCGAAAAGAGCAGGCTGAATCCCAGTACGAAAGACAGGGCGTGGAGGATAAGCCGGGTCCGCGGCGGAGACGCCGCGGCTGCGGGGGAAGCGCTGGCCATGTTTTAGGCCTCTTTGCTGGATTCGTGTGCCGGCCGGCACGGGCGTTGCCACGGACGATTATCCGGGGCGGTGCGCCTGGGGTCGCCGGCTTGGGCAAAATATGCGATGTCGACGTAACCAGCGATTGCGGCATAGACCGAACACATGTCAGATCAAACCCAACCGCCCGGCACCAGGCCCGAAAAAGCCCTTTTGGCGATCGTGGCCCACACGGTTGCCGATCGGGTTCAGCAAGCGCTGCTGGCCGACGGGTTCAGGGTCACCCGCATCAATACGGCCGGCGGGTTCCTGCGGCGTGGCAACGTCACTTTCCTGGCCGGACTGCGGGCCGACGACGTCGACCGGGCGATCGAAAAGATGCGCGCCAACGCCGGCGACCGCGGCGGCTGGGTCATGGTCGCCGACCTGGGAACCATCACCCGGGTTTAGGGTTCGCCTCCGAAAAGACGAACGCTCCGGCCGCAGACCGGCCGGAGCGCCGCGCTGGCGGACCGGGCCACCGACTGGCGCCGGCAGCCCGGTGGCTATTGCGGTCTAGTAGCCCATCTCCGGGCCGGGCGCCGGGGCCGGATTCTCTTCCGGCAGGTCGGCGATCAATGCTTCGGTGGTCAGGATCATGCTGGCGATCGAGGCCGCATTCTCCAGCGCCGAGCGGGTGACCTTCAGCGGGTCAATGATGCCGGCGTCGAACATGTTGACGTAGTCCTCGGAGATCACGTCGAAGCCGATGAAGGCGTTGCCGGATTCGGCGTGGCGGCGACGCACTTCCTGTACGACCACGCCGCCGTCATGACCGGCGTTCTCGGCGATGTACTCAAGCGGTGCGACCAGGGCGCGCCGCAGGGCCCGTATCCCGGCCGATTCGTCGCCTTCGACCTCGACATCATCGAGCGCGGCCAGCGAGTTGACCAGGGCCACGCCGCCGCCGGCGACGATGCCCTCCTCGATCGCGGCCTGGGTGGCCGAAATCGCGTCCTCGACTCGATGCTGCTTTTCCTTCTGCTCGGTCTCGGTGGCCGCACCCACGCGGATGATCGCCACGCCGCCGGCCAGCTTGGCCTTGCGCTCTTCGAGTTTTTCGCGGTCGTAGTCAGAGGTCGCCTCACGGATCTGCGCGTCGAGCTGCTTGATGCGGCCCAGGCGCGATTCGTCGGTTCCCACGCCCTCGACAATGGTCGTCTCGTCCTTGGTCGCAAACACCCGCCGCGAACGGCCCAGGTCTTCAAGGATCACGCTGTCCAGGGTTCGACCCATGTCGGATGAAATCACGGTGCCGCCGGTGATGATCGCAATGTCCTGCAGGAGCTCCTTGCGGCGATCGCCGTAGCCGGGCGCCTTTACCGCAAGGCAGTTGAGGATGCCGCGCAGCTTGTTGACCACAAGCGTGGCCAGCGCCTCGCCCTCGATGTCCTCGGCGATTACGATGAAGTCCTTCTTGCCGGCCTGGGTGACCTTCTCCAGAGTCGGCAGAATGTCGGAGACCGCCGACACTTTGCCGTCGGTGATGAGGATGTAGGGGTCCTCGATCTGGGCTTCCATCCGGTCCTGGTCGGTGACAAAGTACGGCGAGAGGTAACCGCGGTCAAACTGGAGCCCCTCGACGTAGTCGTCTTCGAGCTCGAGTCCCTTGGACTCCTCGACGGTAATTACGCCGTCTTTGCCGACCTTGTCCATGACCTTGGCGATCATGCTGCCGATCTCGGTATCGGCGGCCGAAATCGAGGCGATTTGGGCGATCTCCTCGGTGCCCTTGATCTGCTTGGCCTGGCCCTGCAGGTTCCCCACCAGCACGGCCACGCCCTTGGAGATTCCGCGCTTGATGATCATCGGGTTCGATCCGGCGGCTACGTTGCGCAGGCCTTCTTTGAGAATGGTCTGGGCCAAGACGGTAGCCGTCGTGGTGCCGTCGCCGGCCACGTCGTTGGTCTTGGACGCGGCTTCTTTGATCAGCTGCGCGCCCATGTTCTCAAAGGCGTGCTCTAGCTCGATTTCCTTGGCCACGGTCACACCGTCGTGGGTCACCGTGGGGGCCCCGAATTTCTTGCCCAGGGCCACGTTGCGGCCTTTGGGTCCCAGGGTTGTGCGCACCGCGTTGGCGACGGTGTCTATTCCCTGGAGGAGAAGCTTGCGGGCTTCGGCATCGAGCGCTACTTGCTTTGCCATTTACGCTCCCTCGGCAGCATGAGGCAATATTTGACGGAAAGGGTTTAAAACAAGCCCGGCACCACGCGAGACGGTAGTTTCCCGCGCCCGCCGGCAAAAATCTTCCCAGCGCTTGTATGTACAGCGGCGGCTTGTTCCGATAAAGATGTTATCAGAATTTGGGTGCATTTAGGCCTTCTCCAACCTTAGAGAGGCCGGGCGCAAACGGAGATTTCGAGCAGAGATTCGAACGAGTGCAAATCCCTGAGAACCCTCCCCCGGTTACCGGGCCGGCAGATGGCGGGCCGGCGGGCGAAGCCGAACGGCTGGTCCTGGGCAGGTCGGTCTGGCGGGAGCTGGTAGGCCACGGCCGCCGGGAGGCCCCCAACGAGGCCTGCGGAGTGCTCGGCGGCAGGTTGATTGCCGGGGGTCAGCGCGCAGAGCTGGCGGTACCGGTCGCCAACGTTCTGGCCAATCCCCGCCGCTACCGGATGGACCCGCGCGGCCTCATGGCGGCCTTTGATCGGATTGAAGGCGCCGGACTGGAGGAAGTGGCCTATTTCCATTCGCACCCGGCCTCGCCTCCGTTGCCTTCCAAGACCGACATCGCCGAAGCCCGGATCGGGACTGTCCGCATGCTGATCGTTTCGCTGGAAGATCCGCAGAATCCCAGCGTCGGCTTCTACCTATTGGGCGACGGTGGCGCACGGACCGGCAGCGTCGATATCGAATAGGCCCCCGCACCTGACAAAAAGGGCCGATGAAGATCCAATCTCCTTCCCGTCCCCGGCTGCCGCCTGGCTCCAGCTACCCGGTCATTCCGTTCGGTGGGGAGCAGTTTCTTCCTTAACATTGAAAACCGTGAGCGGCAGCAAGTGCCGAAATCAAAGAGCAGTGGGGGATTGCGCGTGGCGACAGACCGCGACTCCGTCGCCGGTGCGGCAACTGCCCCGGCAATGGCCCCTGAACTGGCAGCCAAATACGAGCGGCTGCGGCAACACCTCGAATCGCTGGGTTCGGTGATCGTCGCCTACTCGGGCGGCGTGGATTCGACCCTGCTGGCGCGGGTCGCGCACGATGTCCTGGGCAGGGAAGCGGTCGCGGTGACCGCGATATCGCCAAGTTTTTCAGCCAAGGACCGCGCCGATGCGGAGTCGTTTGCAGAACTGATCGGAATTCGGCACGAGTTCGTATACACCGAAGAAGTGGACAACCCCGACTACCAGGTCAACGATTCCAACCGGTGCTATTTCTGCAAACAGGAGCTGTTCATCAATCTGGACGAATTTCGCGGCGCCAACCCGCAGTACGCGAGCGTCGTCTACGGTCCCGTGACCGACGACCTGGGCGATCACCGTCCGGGAATGGCGGCCGCGAAGGTGGCCGGCGCCGCAGCGCCCTTAGCCGAGGCCGGGATATCCAAATCAGAGGTGCGGGCGCTGTCGCTGGCGCTGGAACTGCCCAGTTGGAACAAGCCGGCAGCTCCTTGCCTTTCCTCGCGGGTTGCCTACGGCGAGCACATAACGGCCGAAAAACTGGCCCAGATCGAGGCCGCCGAAGCGATCGTGCGCACCGAAGGGTTCGCAGAATTCAGGGTTCGCCATCACGGGGACGTCGCCAGGCTGGAGATCCCACAAGACGAGCTCGAAAAAATCCTCACGGGCGGCCGTCGTGAGCGAATCGTGGACGGCCTCAAGGCGGCCGGTTACCGCTACGTGGCGCT
>CAYXKQ010000075.1:0-8236 GCA_964465715.1 uncultured Chloroflexota bacterium | reverse complement strand
AGCACGGCGGAGGCGACGTTTTCGGGATCCAGGCCCCCGGCGAGCAGGTAGTCGCGCCGGCCGACCAGGCGTGGCGCCAGCGTCCAGTCCCAGGCGTGCCCGGATCCGCCCCCGGCCGGCGAATCGACATGGACAAGCCCGGCATCGATCTCCCCGAGGTCCGGTTCGAGGCCGTCCGGACCGACTCGAAATGTCGGAATCACCCGTCCGGCCAGGTCCGCGGGCGGGGGTTGCCCCAGATCGTGCACCTGGACGTAGTCTGCGCCGGTGCGCTCCAGGGCCCCGGCCATTTCCGCAGGGCCGGCCGCCACCATGACCGCAACCGACTTGGCGGTCGGCGCGGCCGAGAAGATCTCCCGCGCCCGCTCCGGCGAGACCTGGCGACGCGATCGGGCCAGAATCGCCCCGACGAAGTCGGCGCCCGCGACGTCGGCGGCGGCGGCATCGGCGGGATTGGATATACCGCAGATCTTCACCCGCGGCGCAGGCGTCCCGATCAGCGCCCGCATCCGGTCGATATCGCCGCTGTGGCGGGCCAGGGTTTCGCCGATCAGAACGGCGTCGACACCGGCGGCAGCCAGCCGCGCCAGATCGAACCGGTCCTTTACGCCGCTTTCGGCGACCAGCACCGCCTGCCCGCCAACTTGCGGGGCCAGGCGTTCGGTGACCCCCAGGTCGGTGCGGAACGTCCCCAGATCACGGTTGTTGATCCCGATCAGCGCCGCGCCGGCCGCCATCGCGCGGTCCAGCTCGGGCCGATTGTGGACCTCGACAAGGGCGTCCATGCCCAGTTCGCCGGCCGCCTCGAGGAGCGGCGTCGGATCTTCGGTCGCGGCCATAATCACCAGCACCGCGTCGGCGCCCAGTGCGCGCGCTTCGTGGACCTGCCAGGGATCGATTACAAAGTCCTTGCGCAGCACCGGCAACCGACAGGCCGCCCGGGCGTCGACCAGGTCCCGATCGTGGCCGGCGAAGAATTCCTCGTCGGTCAGCACTGACAGGGCCGCCGCGCCGGCGGACTGGTAGTTGGCGGCAACCTCGGTCGGATCCAGGTCCGCAATCTCCCCGGCGGACGGCGAGGCGCGTTTAATTTCGGCTATCACCGACAATCCGGGCCCCGACAGGGCACCGGCAAATCCGCGCGGCGGAGGCGCCGACAGCGCCCGCCGCCGGATCTGAGCCAGCGGTACCAGCGCCGCTCGCTGCTCTAATTCGGTGCGTTTGTGCGCGAGGATCCTCTGCAGCACACTCATGGCCTGGCGATCGATCCGGCTAATTGCCGCGCGCGGCCGGCTCAGACCGCATGGGTCGCGGTAACGAATTCGGACAGCTTGCTTTGGGCGGCGCCCGAATCGAGGGTCGCGCCGGCCAGCCTGACTCCTTCGGCAAGGTCGTCGACCCGGCCGGCCACCAGCAGCGCGGCCGCGGCGTTGAGCAACATGAAGTCCCGCGGCGGTCCGGGATCGCCAGCAAACACCCGCCGGATGATGCCGGCGTTGTGGTCCGGATCGCCGCCGGCGACTTGCGTCAGAGGCCGTTCTTCCAGGCCGAAGTCAGACGGTCTGATCCGATACTGCTCGACCAGTTCGCCGCGGACCGAGAAGACCCGGGTGGGTCCGGCGATGGAAATCTCGTCCAGGCCCTCCACGCCGTGCACCACCAGGGCCCGGCGGGTTCCCAGGCGGGCCAGCGCTCCGGAAACCAGATCCAGCAGCCCAGCCCTGGCCACCCCCAGCAGCTGCCGCCGAGCGCCGGCCGGGTTGGTCAGCGGACCCAGGATGTTGAACACCGTCGGGATCCCGATCTGGGCCCGCAGCGGTCCCGCGTGGCGCATCGCCGGATGAAACGACTGGGCAAAAAGGAAGCCGATCCCTACCCTGCCAATGCAATCTCCGACCTGCTGCGGCGTCAGGTCGATCCGGGCCCCGAGGGCTTCGAGGACGTCGGCCGAACCCGATTGGGAGGAGGCGGCGCGGTTGCCGTGCTTGGCGACCACCGCGCCGGCGGCCGCGGCGATCAGGGCCGCGGCGGTGGAGACGTTGAACGTGTTCTTGCCGTCTCCGCCGGTGCCGCAGGTATCGATGTGGTCCTCGCCTGCAACCTCAAGTGCCAACGCGGCCCGCCGCATCGCGCGGGCCAGGCCGGCCACTTCGTCGGCGGTTTCGCCCTTCATCCCCAGGGCGGTGACGAACGCTCCGAACTGTGCCGGTTCGAATTCGCCGGACATGACCTGGTCCATGACCGACTCGGCCTCGGCGGCGGTCAGGTCCTGGCCCTGGTAAACCTTGGCCAGCATCTGGGCGATCATGCGCGCGGCCCGATCCGATAGAGCTTTAGGAAATTGCGCAGAATGTCGTGCCCCTGCGGGGTGAGGATCGACTCGGGGTGGAACTGCACCCCGTGCACGGGCCGGCTCCGGTGGCGAAGCCCCATGATTATCCCGTCATCGGTCTGGGCTGAGATCTGCAGCGTATCGGGCAGCGTTTCGCGCTCGACGATCAGGGAGTGGTAGCGGGTGGCCTGGAATGGTTGCGGCAGATCCTCGAATTCGCCTGCCCCGTCGTGCTCGATCATCGATGTCTTGCCGTGCATGAGGGTTGGCGCGCGGATGACCCGCCCACCGAACACCTCGCCGATGCACTGATGCCCCAGGCACACTCCCAGGGTGGGCAGGTCGCGGGAGACCTCTTCGATCAGCTCCATGGAAATTCCGGCTTCGTGCGGAGTGCAGGGGCCGGGTGAAACCACAACCGCCTCCGGTCCAAGTTTTCTGACCGTGGCAGTATCGATTGCATCATTCCGGTACACCTCGACCTCGCAACCGAGCTCGTAGAGGTATTGAACGAGGTTGTAGGTGAAGGAATCGTAGTTGTCGATCATCAGGATCATGTCGTCACCCCATGCGCGCGGTCAATCGCGGCCAGCAGCGCGGCGGCCTTGTTCATCGTCTCGGTGAACTCGTATTCGGCTTCCGAATCGGCCACGATACCGCCGCCGGCCTGGATGTATCCGATCCCGTCGCGAACCACCATCGTGCGAATACCGATCGCGGTGTCCAGGTCGCCCGAATAGGCGAAATAGCCCACCGCCCCGCCGTACACGCCGCGCCGGGTCGGCTCGAGTTCGTCGATGATCTCCATGGCCCGGATCTTGGGCGCGCCGGATAGCGTTCCGGCCGGGAAACAGGACCGCAGCGCGTCGACCCCGTTTCTGGCCGGGGAGAGCGAACCGTCAACGTGCGAGACGATGTGCATGACGTGCGAGAAGCGGTCGACCTCCAGCAGGCGGGTTACGGAAACGCTGCCGCCGGCCGCCACGCGGCCCAGGTCGTTACGCGCCAGGTCGACCAGCATCACGTGTTCGGCGACCTCTTTCTCATCTTCCAGGAGCTCTCGGGCGATGCGGTCGTCGCTTGCCCGGTCCTTCCCGCGCCAGCGGCTGCCGGCCACCGGTACGGTCCGCATCCTGGCGCCGCGAACCCGCACCAGCATCTCCGGCGAGGCGCCGCAGACATGCATGTCGGGCAACTGCAGGAAGTACATGTACGGTGACGGATTCAACTGCCGGAGGTGCCGGTAGACGGCGAATGGATGGACCGCCAGCCGGCGCTTCAGTCGCTGCGAAAGCACCACCTGGATGATGTCCCCGGCGGCGATGTACTCCTTGGCCTGGTGAACCATGGCCGCAAATGCGCCCTTGGACATGTTTGCCTCGACCGGGCCGGGGGCGCCGCAGCCGGCGTCCAGCGCGGCCGGCCGGCTGGCGAGATGCGCGGCCAGTTGATCGAGCCGCTCCAGCGCCTCCTGGTAGGAATGCAGCGGGTCGTGACCCGGACGGGCCAGGGTCACCAGCTTCTGGGTTCGCGCCAGGTTGTCGAACATCACGAAGGTGTCAACGAACATGAGCTGAACGTCGGGCAATCCGACATCGTCGGTGCGCGTGTGCGGGAGGCGCTCGAAGCTCTCGACCGCCTCGTAACCCAGGTAACCAATGGCCCCACCCTGGAAGGCCGGCAAGTCCGACAGGGTTACGGCATTGATCTGATCGAGCTCATGCGCAACTACCCGTAAAGGGTCCCGATAGGGGTGCGTTTCGGTACTGCCGTCGGCGAACGTGAACGTGGCCTTGCCGTCGCGCATCGCTACCAGCATGTGGGGGTCGGATCCGACGAAGCTGTAACGGCCGACGGATTCGTCCGGTTCGGCGCTTTCCAATAGAAACGCGGGCCCTTCCCCGGCAAGCTTGAGATAAGCCGAAACCGGAGTCTCCAGGTCGGAAAGCAGCTCGCGGTAAATCGGGACCGCGCGGTTCCGGCGTAGATGGCCGATCACGGTCTCGGCGTCGGGAGCGGTGCCGATCATCTGCACCGGGGTGGCCATTTGACATCCTTCTGGGCGGTTGCTCTGTGAATTGACCGCCGGGACGAAGGGCTCGATCAGCCCTGCGCGGTGCCACCCAGCTTGGCCGACCGCAAGTGGCCGACCCTCTCGAATTCAGGTGCGGACGCTCGGCGGATTACCGCCGCAGAGGGTCGATACCCAGTCCCGTTAACGGAGTTCCTCTACCGTCGACGCCTACTTTGGGGATTTCCCGGTTCGGGCCGAAGCTCCCGGGTCCATTCGCCTGGCGGCGCGTCGTCGGCATCTCACCACCAACCGACTCTCTGTAAGCGCGCCGGGATCAGGTTACTAGTCCCGTTCACAGCCTTTGGGCTCGATTAAATTGTCAGGAATTATCGCAGCCGCTCCAAGATTCAACGCAGATTGACTAGTCGCCCGAATCCTCGGTCGGAATCAGTACGAACTGGCGCGGATCGACCCGTTGTCCGATGCCCTGCCGCAGGTTCGAGATCTGCGTGGACATGGATTCAAGATCGGTGATCGATTCGTACACGCTGGCAAATCGCAGGTAGGCCACTTCCGAGAGCTCACGCAGCCGCTCCATAACCATCCCGCCGATTTCGACGGTCGGGACCTCGTGCAGGGCCAGGCGCGAAATCTCGGCAATGACGTCGTCCACCAGCGATTCAATCTGATCGCTGGAAATCGGCAATTTGGCGGTGGCTACCCTAACGCTGGCCAGGACTTTGTCGCGCCGAAATGGCTCGCGGCGCGAGTCGCGCTTGACTACCACCAGATCGCGCGCAACCGCGCTTTCGCGGGTTTCATAGCGCGTGCCGCAGGCCAGGCATTCGCGACGCCGCCAGGAGACCCCGCGCTCGAACTCAAGCTTTGTGGTCCGGGAATTCGGGGAGCCACAGGTTGGGCAGATGAAGCGCTCGACCCGCTCGTAGGTGGTGAAGCGCCGCCCGCAGGTTCCGCACTCGCGCCGCCGCCGAGTGGCATCATCGGCATGGCGACTGTCAATTACGCGTAGCTCGAGACTCTGGCAGTGCGGACACCACACGGTTGAGCTCCTTATCGCCGATCCGGGCCCTAATTCAAAGTTACCCCGAGCGGCTGCGGCGTTCAATCGGATTCCGCCATCGCAGGCCAGGAAAGCGGCCGAAATCGCGGTCGTTGCTGTGCACCTCCGCCTGGTATTCAATGGCGATGGCTGCGATGTGGGCATCGGTCGTCAAGCGCCCGCCGGCTGCTGCCGCTTCCAGAAGGTGTTTGAAATGGACCAGGTGATCGGGACCGGGGTTTACCGGCGAAACGTTGGGAAACTTGAACCACTCTGCGACGCGATCCACCGCATCGCCGACTGATGCCGGAGGCGACGAAACCCTTGGGTTGGTGGCCAATCGCACGAAACCAGCCGCCACGATCCAGGGGACCCCTACCTGCCTGCCATCGTTGATGATTTCCTCCCACCATGTCCGCGACTCGTCGTGCCAGGGCGAATCGAGTTGGTGAGCATAGACCAGCAGGTTTACGTCCGGAACAATCAAGCCTTTCGGCCTTCGAGGAATTTATCGATCTCCTCGTCGTCGAGCAATTGATTTAATCGGTATGGATCAACTTCCGGTTTCAGACGCGAGTTGAACGGCCGAACGCGGTAAACGGTTGGCGTTCCACTAGAAGTACCCGGCGATAGTCCGCGACGAATCGCGTCGTTAACCACCTGTTTGAATGGGACGTTCAAATGGCGGGCGCGTTTCCGGAGTTCGGTTCCGAGGTCATCGTCAAGTGTCAGCGTGGTTCGCATGAAGCATCATGATGTCATTAACTTTTGATCGCATGATGATTGTATCTCCCTACGGCTATCGCAATGCAATCGGACTCAAGCTTCGTCACCGGATCCAGTCGAGCGCCTCGCGGGCCGGTGAGGCGTTGCGCGCACGGGCACATTTGGCGCGTTTGAAGATGGAGATCGACATCGGGTTTCGGCATTGAGTTCGGTTGACGCCGGGTCCGTCGACTCGACTTCGCCGCACCCGCATTCGGCCCGCGCCGAATCGTGGTTGACGACCGCGATCCTGATCACGCTGGCGGCCCTGGCGCCGCTTTCGATCGACATGTTCCTGCCGTCGATCCCGGACATCACGGCCGAGTTTGCGGCCGATTCGGCCACGATCCGCCTGGCGGTGACCATGTACCTGCTGGTATCGGCCGGGGCGGCGCTGCTCTTTGGGCCGATTTCGGACCGCTTCGGGCGGCGGCCGGCGCTCATCGCCGGAATGCTGCTTTACGTTTTGGGCGGGATCCTGTGCTGGGTTTCTGTTTCGGCCCCCATGCTCGTCGGTGGACGCGTCGTGCAGGGGTTTGGCGGAGGAGTCGGAATGGCGGTCGCCAGCGCAACCGTCATCGACATCTACGGGCGCGACCGGGCGGCGCGGATCCTGGCGATCATGGGCGTGGTGATGTCGCTGGCGCCGATGCTGGCCCCGATAGTCGGCGGGATTTACCAGGAGACCGTCGGTTGGCGCTGGGTGTTCGGGACCCTCACCCTGATGGGCGCGGCCCTGATCACGGTCTATCTGCTCTGGATTCCGGAAACCAACCTGCAAAAGGACCCGGAAGCTTTGCGGGTGCGGCGCATCCTGGGCAACTATCGGACGCTTTTTTCAACGCGCGTGTACGTGATCCCGGTGACGCTGTTCGCGGTTACGTTCTCCGGGCACCTGGTGTTCATTTCCACGTCCGCCCTGGTCCTGATTGATGAAATCGGAATCGGCCCCGGGCTTTACGGGATCGCGTTCGGCGTCGTTTCCTCCGGGTTCATGGCCGGCGGGGCGATCGGCGGCGCGCTGGTGGGCAGGCTGAGCGGTCAACGGATCATGGTCGGCGGCATCGGCATGACCGCGCTGGCCTCGATCGCGCTAGTGGCGGTGGCGTGGCAATTGATCGAGCCCGGTTCGGGGTTCTACGGCGCCGCCCTGCTGGTGGTGCCGATGTTCTTCACCGCCATGGGATCGGCGATCGTCCGCCCGGTGGCCACGGCCGCCGCGCTGACCCCGTTCCGGCAGATGGCCGGACTGGCCTCGGCGGTGCTGGGGTTCTCGATGATGGTGGTCTCCTCGCTCTACGCGATCGGATTCGCGGCCGTGCTCGAACCCACCGCCCTCTCGATGGCCGGGGCCATCGCCCTGACCGGGGTCGGTTCGTTCCTGCTCGTGCTGCTGGCCGGGCGCAACCTGATGCGTTGATCGGGTCGCCGGTTCGGCTTGCAGGACGGGGTGGCATCGGCAGCTGATCTGGCTTACCGGGATCGTTTGGGCCGTGGGCGCGCCGAATCGCACCTGACCACCGCGATCCTGGTCGCATTGGCGGCCCTGGCGCCGCTCTCGATCGACATGTTCCTGCCGTCGATCCCGGACATCACGGCCGAATTTGCGACCGATTCGGCCACCATCCGCCTGACCGTGACGGGGTACCTGCTGGTGTCGGCGACCTCGGCGCTGCTGTTCGGTCCGGTTTCGGACCGGTTCGGGCGCCGTCCGGCGCTGATCGCAGGGATGACGCTGTATGTGGCCGGCAGCATACTGGCCTGGTTTTCGATCTCGGCGCCGATGCTTGTGGCGGCGCGCATCGTGCAGGGCTTCGGCGGCGGGGTGAGCATGGCGATCGCCACCGCCACCGTCATCGACGTCCACGGCCGGGATCGCGCCGCCCGGATCCTGGCCATCATCGGCGTGGTGATGGCCCTGGCCCCGATGCTGGCCCCGATCGTGGGCGGGATTTACCAGGAGACGGTGGGCTGGCGCTGGGTGTTTGCGACCCTGACCCTGTTCGGGGTCGGTCTCATCGCGATCTATCTGGCCTGGATCCCGGAGACGAATCTGCGACCCGAC
>CAYXKQ010000074.1:295-8339 GCA_964465715.1 uncultured Chloroflexota bacterium | reverse complement strand
CCTGCCCGGCCAGCGCAAGGGCGAGCCGCAGCGCGGCGCGGCCGAGCGGGAAGAGCAGGTTCATCGCCGGGCGTCGGCCTCAGACGGGTCCGGGCCGGGCGCGCCGCCAGATCTGGCGGGCGGTCTGCAGACCCGAAGCGGGCGTGGCCAGCCGGCCAAGCACCGCCTGGCCGCCGTGGGCGCCGGCTCCGGCCACGGCGTCCCGCAGAAATCCCGGCAGGGCCTGGACGACGAACAGCGCCACGATCGCCAGCAGTACCGACATCAGCCCGGGCGGCTGCAGGGCGATCACCGAGAAACTCACCGAAAGCCCGAGCACCAGCGCCGATTTTTCAAACACCGCGCGCAGCAGTCGCCGCAGCCACAGCTGCGGGAGATGGGCGGCCGGCGGCAGGATCGCCAGTGTCAGCACCAGCGGCGCGATTACGGTCAGCGCCCAGATCCAGACCAGGCGCACCAGCAGGCGGACCGCGATCCCCAGCATCCCGAGCAGCAACAGGAGCTGCAGGAACGCCCTGAAGACGCCGTACCAGACGCCCTGCAGCAGCGCGCCGCTCAGATCGAACAGGCTGTCGGGGTCCGAACCCCACCGCCAGTCCGCGATCAGCTCCCGCGGGGTGCCCAAAAGCAACTCCTCGGTCCCGATTCGGGCGAACAGGATCACCAGCAGGTCGTTGGCCCGGAGCAAGGCATCGACGAACTGGTAGGAGGCCAGCGACCCTATCAGGGCGACCGCCAGGCGGCCGGCGGCGGCCGGAATGTCCACCGGACGGCCCAGGAACAGCATGGCCAGCGACCAGATGGCGAAGGCCCCCATCACCAGACCGAGAAACGGCAGGCGCGCCGACAGCGCCAGCTCGCGTGAGCGCTCCCAGGCAGCGCGCACCGCCAGGGCGGCGCCGCGACCGCTGTAGATCGGGGCGCTCAGTCCGGCCGGAGCTATCTCGGCCAGCGCCGCATCGACCTGGCCGGCGCGCTCCGGATCGATGGCGTCCGGCACCAGGAAAAGATAGGACCAGACCCAATCAAGCGGGCCTGAGATCACGCGGGTGAGTTCATCGACCAGGCCGGCCCCGGCCGCGGCGGCGGCCGCTCCGGGGTCGGTAAACGGCAACGGCAGAAGGTCGGCCGGGGATCCGACCGGGGGCGGTACGGGCGGACCATCACCTGGCTCCTGTGCGGCCGCCGCGGCCGGAGCGACGAGCATCACCAGCAGGACGCAGGCGACGCTGAGCGTTCTCACCAAGGGTGGTCGAACACCTCGATCGCCACCCGCTCGCCGCCCCCGATCGCCGCCAGCGCCTGGCCGCGGCGCAGGGTGGAAATCCGCGCGGCGGCCTCCGAATCCAGATCGAACAACTCCGCCAGCGCGCCGGCGTGGGCCCGATGCTGGCGGAAGATGATGCCCGCCGCGCAGTTGGCCAGTACCGAGCGGGCCAGCGGATTGGCGGCAAAGTCGGCCGCGTCCTGGGTGACCATCAGCAGCATCGCGCCCCGGGCCCGCGCGGTCTTGGCCAGGTCGAGCAGGAACCGCGCTCCGGCGCGGTCGTGCAGCAGACACCACGCCTCGTCGATGAGGATCAGGCGCCGCGCCGCCGGGCGGTCGAGCCAGCGGGTGAGCGCCAGCAGGGCCAGGCGCACCGCCAGCGCGAACAGGTCGACGTCCTGGGCGCGCAGACGGGCCAGTTCGAAAAGCAGGAAATCGTTGTCCAGCCGGACATTGGTCGGGGCCGAGAACAGCCTGCCCAGGGCGGGCCCGCAGAAGCGCCGCAGACGCTGGGCCAGGTCCTGGGCGGCGGCCCGCCCGGCGCCGTCGACGGATCGGTCGCCGGCCAGCGCGGCCGCCAGGTCGCTGGCCAGCGGCGGCCGCGACCACCCGTCGCGGACCGGCGGGCACACCTGCTCGATGGCGGTCGAGAGGATCGCCAGCTGGTGGTCGCTGATCTTCCCCAGCGCCGCGCTCCAGAACCGCGTGATGTCGGCTATCCCGCCGGCGTAGGTGCGCTCGTCGGACCCAACCGCGTCGAATACGTTCAGCGCCGCCGCGCCGCCCAGCTCCAGGGCGATTTCAGATCCCTGGCAGCGCCGCGAAAGCGGGCGGTATTCGTTCTTGGGATCGATCAGCGCGACCTCGGCGCCGGAAAGCCAGGCGCTGTAGGTGATGGCCCGCGCCAGATGGGTCTTGCCGGCCCCGCTCTGGCCGAGGACGGCCAGGTGTGGGTTCTCGTATCCGGGCGCGAACGGATTGAATGCGAACGCGGCCCGCGGGCCCTTGTCCCAGCCGCAACCGGCCAGCAGCCAGCCGTCCGGATCGGCCCGCCCGCGGCCCGATCCGGGGTGGGCGGCGGCCAGCGGCGAGCTGGTTATCCCGCGCCGGCGGACCAGGCGCTCGCGAGCCAGCGGCAGGACCGACTGCAGGGCCTGGCGCTGATAGCCGACGGCGTCGGACCCGACCAGGCCGATCGCGGCCAGGGCGGCCCGCAGGCTGCGGCGGTGTTGCTCCAGCGCCTGGCTGGATTCGGCCCCGACAAGGTAGTAGGCGCCCAGCTTGAAGTAACGCTCGCGGCCGCGCAGCGCCTCGGCCAGAGCGCCGACGTCCTCGGCCCGCCAGCGCTGTTCGCGGGCCGCCACCGGGTCGGAGTCGACCTTTTCGTCGTGGGATCCGGCGATCTCGCGCTCTGACTGGGCCAGGCGGCGCATGACCTCGGTATCCGGCAGCGGGGAGATGTGCAGCGACAGGGACATGTCGAAGTCGAACCCGGCCGGCAGGGCGAGCCAACCCGGGCGGACCGCGCGGGGCAGTCCCCGCACGTACCCGGCGGACGCGAACCGCCGCCCGTCGGGAATCGGATAACTGAAGCTGCGGGGCCCGAATTCGATCCATTCGGGGAGCGGATCGACCAGGTCGAAGGCCAGGTTCTCCAGCCCGTCGGCAACCTTCAGCGGCCCGTCGGTTGAGATCGCCTTCTCCAGCGCGGATCCGCCGGCCAGAAACGAGCGTTCCAGTTCCAGGGCCAGCCCGAGCCCGTCAATTGCCCTCCAGCCGATTCCGGCCTGCGTCAATCCGGCCCCGATTCGTTCCAGCCGGGCGCGCAGGTCCTCTTCGCCCGAACCCGGTCCCGAAGGGCCGGCCAGCAGCAGCCGGACGCGGATCCGGCGGAGGTTGCAGGCGTCGGCGGCGGCGGAGATACGCGCCGCCCACGCCTCTTCGCCCGACTCCCCGTCCAGGGCCCGGGCGCGCAAGCCGGTTTTGGTCGACCATTCCGAACGCCAACCGGCCGACGTGGCGGCCAGGTAGCGGTCGGCGTCGAACCGGGAATTGCTCACCAGCAACTGGATCGGACCCTCCAGGCCGGCCAGAAACGCGGCCATCCTGGCGCTGGCCGATTCGACCTGGCCGGGGTCAAGCGATTCGAGATCCAGCGGATCCAGCGCCAGCCCGGCCACGCCGGAGCCATCGCTGCGCTGAATCCCTAGGTCGGTGACCCGGCGGACCCCCAGGTCCAGCACCGGTGGGCCGCCATTGCCCAGGATCTGGTCAATCCCTAATTTCAAACCGAAACCCCCGATCGGTGCGCGATCCCCGTCCCAGCGAGCGGCCCGGGCATGCAATCTGGTACCGCAGCCCGATGCGATGGCGGATGCGAATGCGGCGCTGCGGGCGTTCGCCGGCGGCAAGTACGCGCCCGCGCAACAGGAACATTCCCATGTCCAGTACCCAGCGCTCGAGGACCGCTCCGCCGATGCGCAGTTTCAGGGCTGCCCAACAGGCCAGCGCCGGAACCGCCAGCGCCACCAGAGTCGGAGGCGTGAAACCGGACGCGGCGGCCCGCCCCGCCAGCGCCGCCTCGGCCCCGACTGCGACGGCCAGCCAGATTAGTTCACGCGGACGAACGTAGAAGCCGACCAGGCACAGCCGACCGGCCGCGTCCTCGACGTCGGCGGCTATCGGGATGGTGTTCAGGTGCGTCCGCCCATGGTGTTGACCAGGTACTCGACGCCGCTCTGGATCAGGCCGAAGTTGAACGCCATCACAAGGCCGTAGACCACCATCGACTGCAGCGCGAAGCGCTGGGCCTCGCGCTGGGCCTCGACGCTGCCAGCCGACCAGGCCGCCACCGCTTTCCAGCCGATCGCGGCGGCCACGACTACGGTCGCGATCGTGGCCAGAAAAGTCTTGAGCGAATTGACCGCGAAGGTGATCGGGTCCGAACCATTGGCGGGGGCGACGATTTCGGCGGCCGCGGCCGATTCGGGTTGCAGCAGCACCAACGCCGCCGCCCCAAACGGAGCCAAGCGGACCAGCCCGACGAGCCTCCAATAGGTCGGGCCAGGTCCGGCATGCCCGCCGGTTGCGCGCACCTTAGATCAGTCCGTAGTGGCGAGCAATGTTGCAGGCCTGGACTCGGTTAACGGCCTGGAGCTTGCGGTAGCAGACGCTCAAGTATTTCTCGACCGTATGCACGCTCAGAAAAAGTCGGTCGGCAACCTGCCGCGAGGTGAGTCCGGTGGCGACGAGCTCGAGGATCTGGCGCTCGCGCTCGGAGAGGGATTCTGGCTCGACCACGAACTCGGGCAGCGAGCTGGCGCCGCCGGAAGCCATGCCGCGGGGGAATATCGTATGCCCGCGGGCGATGATCTGGCCGGCCGCGGGAAGATCGGAATATCCCCGGGAGCAGTCAATCAGACCACCCGAACCGGCGCGCGCGAAGTCGGAGACCGTGACCGGCGCCGGGACGCGGTCCAGGGCCACCAGAACGCGCGCGGTGCCGATGCAGGCGCGCAGCCGCTTGACGGCGTGCAGGGCCAGTTCGGGTGCCAGTCCGGCGACGACGACCAGGTCGAACCTTTCAGTCGCCAGCCGGCGAACTGCGGCGTCGGTGGATTTGACCCACGCCAGAAACCGGCACGCTCGTCGGCGCTGCAGGCTGCTTAGGATCGCATCGGCGACGCCCGGGTCGGGCGCCACCACGAGGACCGCGCGCAGTGGGGACTGGCCCGGTTCGGGCGCCTGTTCGACGCCAGGGTCCACGTTTTCTAGCGGCTGCGCGCTGGTCACGATCGCTCTCCATGTTCGGATTTCGTTTGATGTTCGAAATATAGCATACGGATTTCTAACACTTGTGCGTGCGTCAAGACTGAACTCCCGGCGGGATCGGGTGCTGATCAGGGTGCGGACGTTTCACACCACGTCGGAACTGCCCCCGGCCCGCCTACTCGGAGCCGGGCCAATTGGTACCAGAATCCGTAATCGACTGAGGTCAAGCCGGCGGACCGGCGAGACCAAATTGGCGCAATTGAGATCAGGCTGGCCGATCCGCTGCGGCTTCTGTCAACAGTTGCGAAGGCATCTGTCGCCAGGTCGCGGAGGGTTCGGGCGCTGGACGGGTCGCCCAAAGCTGCCCGGGCCGTACCGAAGATGGGCGCCCTATGACTTCGGCCTCATAGATCTCGGGCAGGGTTATCGCGAACCTCACCACCTTGCAGCCGTCGGTCGCATCGCACAGTCAGGATGCTGCAAAGGATGGAGCTTTGATGTCCGGATCTATGTCGGCAGGGCGCACGAACTAGACGCCTATCGGGCCGCCCAGCGCAAATTGGAGGTCTTGGTTCTGGTGATCACGAACGTCTATTCGGCTTCCTGGTCGGCGGAGCGGTCCGGGTTTGGGCCACCGGGGACGCCTTGCTCCTCGCCCAATTCGCCGGAGCGGAAGATTACCGGTTATTGCTCCCAGACGGTCCGTGCCGCCCAGGGACCGTCCGACCAACTTGCAGGTACCTCCGCCGCCAGCCGGAAGACGACGCCGAAGCTCCAACCTGGCCAGTGAGCGAATCTCGCGTCGGTCATCGAATGGTCAATCCGGAGCAGTGCGAAGCCGCGGCCTGACACCGGCCGTCAACTCCCGGACGCATCGCCCGGCAACTCCGAGTCCCAGACGGACTTCAGGTCCTGAAAATCCTCGTATGAGGCATCGGCAAGTTGCGGCAGGCGGTCACGGAGGCTGGCGAGCGACACCCTGTCCGGTCTGTGTGGAGCCTGATAGGAGGTCAGCTTCGCGCACGGTCGGCCGTGGCGTGTGATCACGATTTCTGTTTGATCATCCAGTCCGGCGATGATCTGGCCGAGCCTGGCTCTGAATTGGCTGATTCCGATGGTGACTTTAGCGTCGGCCATATACCGCCCCTGCCGAGACCAATTAGTGGTTGCGAATCGTACCGTTCGCGAGCTTAGGGCAATTTTGTTTGGGGCGCGAGATGACCACCAGCCCAAGCACCAGGTGGTGGGTCGGCACCGGCCCCGCCGGTTGGATCAGTGCGGCAGACCGTTATGGCAGGTTGGGACGGCTCCGAATCGGGGCACCTGGTTGTAGTTACTGCGGGTTAGACGGACATGGGATCCGATCTGCCATGTTTCAAAGGGCCAATCCCGTCAGCTCTGATCGCGGGCGATCGCATCGGCGACACGGGCGCCCTGGACGCCGGCCGCAAAATCGTGCACCCGCACCAAGTCGGCGCCGCTGGCGATGGCCAGTGCATGCGCTGCCACGGTCCCGGCGGCGCGGTCGCCGCCGCCGATTCTGCCGGCGTGGGATATGACCGATTTGCGGGAAGCCCCGACCAGCACCGGCCGGGCGAGCGCCGAGCGGATCGAATCCAATCGGCCCAGCAACTCCAGGTTCTGGGCCGGATCCTTGCCGAATCCGATCCCGGGATCGACGATGATGCGGTCCCTGGCGATCCCCGACTGGACCGCGAATTCGACACGGTCCTTGAGATCGCTGGCAACCGCCTCTGCCACGTCCCCGTAATCTGCCCCTGCAAAGTGCCGGCCCAGGGCCGCCTCGCGGACCGGCGTCTGCACGCGGTGCATCAGGATCACCGGGCAGCCCCGATCGGCCGCCAGGGACGCCATTTCCGGATCCGCCCGCAACGCCGATATGTCGTTGATAAGGTCCGCCCCGCGGTCCAGGGCCGGCGCGGCCACCGAGGCCTTGTAGGTATCGACCGAAACCGGCAGGTCGGTTATCGCGCGGACCCGCTCCAGGGCCGGCAGCATGAGTTCCAGTTCGCGCTCGGCCGGCACCGGATGCGAACCCGGCCGGCTGGATTCGGCACCGATGTCAAGCAGATCACATCCGGCGGCGACCGCCGCCTCGGCGCGGCGCGAGACTGCGTCCAGGTCGGTCCCGAGGCCGTCACCGGAAAATGAATCAGGCGACAGGTTGAGAATCGCCATTACATAGGTCCTTTGCCCCCAGCGCAGATTCTGTCCGCGCAGTCGCATGGGCGCGGGGTCCCGCGAATTGCCGGTCACGTCCGGCGCGCCGAGGTGTTGAACCAGTGAATCTGAGCAGCAGCGATCGCCGGTCCGGCATCGCCGCCGAACCGGTCGCCGTAAACGGCGACGGTCGCCTGATGCCGCCGGAGGGATGGTCGGTCGGCGAGCTGCATGTCCACACCTCGCATTCCGACGGCACCCGCACCCTGGAGCAGATCCTGGGTATCGCCGGGCGCCTGGGCCTCGATACCGTCGCCGTCACCGACCACGACAAGATCAACGAAGGCCTGCGGGCGGCAAAGCTGGCCCCGCGCCTGGGGATCACCGCCGTGGCCGGGACCGAGGTGACCACGCGAACCCAGCATCACCTCCTGGGGCTTTTCATCCAGCGCCCGGTCCGGTTGTATCGGAGCATGGCCGACAGCGTGAGCGCGATTCGCGACCAGGGCGGGCTGGCGATCCTGGCCCATCCGTTCATGGCGGTCCCCAATTCCAGCGGAGCGCGCCGCATCCTGAGCTGGCTGGAGAAGACCGACTTCGACGGCATCGAGCTGGAGAACCAGTACCTTTCGCCGGAGCGGCGCGAGCGGCTGCACGCCTTCTACGACCGCCACCGTGAACGCCTGGGGGCGGCGATCGGTGGGACCGACGCCCACTTCGGCGACCTGGGCCGCCATCTGACGCTTTACCCGGGGCGCGGTCCCGATGACCTTTATCGGGCGATCAAATCTGGTCAAACCGTCGCCGCGCGCAGCCAAATCAGCT
>CAYXKQ010000074.1:0-285 GCA_964465715.1 uncultured Chloroflexota bacterium | reverse complement strand
CGGGCAGGATTTGGTGAACTGGCCCTGAACAACTACCGCAGCCTTGCCTGTCTGAGCGTTTACCGGCTGCGCGCCCTGCTCCTGGGGCGTTACGAATAGCGGCCGGGGCAGCGGGCGGTCGTCCGGCTAACGCAGCCGATCGACGATCTGGGATATGTCCTGGCCGGGCCGGGACCGCTTGTACATCGAAGTGGTGGTGTCTGGTTCATCCGGCCAGCGCGAGAACATGATGTCATCGTAGGCTGGCTGTTCGAGCTGGAAGAAGGTGCCGATCGGGATGCGGTC
>CAYXKQ010000073.1:223-8468 GCA_964465715.1 uncultured Chloroflexota bacterium | reverse complement strand
TCTCGAGGCGTTCATTGCCGGCGGTCCCGAATCAATTGCCCGGACACCCGCTCCCGCGGGTGCGCTGCCTAGCTCGGTATCTGCAGTTCTTGGCCGATTTGCAACGAACGGGGATCATCGATCCCGTTCAGCTCGGCCAACTCTTCCCAGGACACTTCATAGGCCTCGGCGATGCTGATCAGGGTATCACCGGATGCAACCGTGTGATAGCGATCCAGCGGGGGCGGGCTGGGGACCGGCGGTGCCTGCGTCGGCACCGGGGTCAGGGTCTCGCTAAGCTGCAGGTCCCTTACCGCTTTCTCGGCCGTGTCTTCGCTGGCCGCGACCAGCCCAACGCTCTCCTGCAGGGTCTGGTTGGGCGGTCCGGGGTCGCGATCACGCAGCAGCAGGAACCAAAGGGCGACCAGCAGGACGGCAATTATGATGAGCGCCAGCGCCAGTTCGGTGATCGTGGCCGAAACCGATTTGCCGGTACGCATCGCCTACGACCGCTACCCGTTCGCGCCGGCCACCGCATCCAGGGCGAGCTTGATCTCTTCGGCGGTGTTGTAGATGTGCGGCGAGAGCCGGATCCCGTCATCCTGGGTCGGCGACAGGTAAATCTTGCTTTCGGACAATTCCCCGCAGATTTGCCGCCCGCCCCGACCGCCGGGGAGAGTGAAGGCCACCAGCGCCGAAGAATCCTCCCATTCGGTCGGGGAAAGCAGACGCCAGCCGCGGTCTGAAATCAGCTGCTGGGCGATCTGTTTGAGACCGCGCAGCCGGCCCTCGATCGCTTCCCAACCCAGGCCCCCAAGGTAGGCAAGGGCCTCGGCCGTGCCCGTGTAGCGGGCCGGGGTCGAGGTCCCGTATTCAAAACGGTAGGCGGCGTCGGGAAGGTTGACGCCCCCGGCCAGATCCCAGGTCGTCTCGCCCATGCGGCCGGAGGGTCCGACGTGCTGCTGGCGCAGCAACCCCAGCCGGTCCGTGCGAACCTGCAGCACGCCGGTCCCGTTGGGCCCACAGAGCCACTTGTGCAGGTTGCCGACGTAGAAATCAGATCCCAGCTGCTTGACGTCCACCGGGAACATCCCCAGTGACTGGGCCCCATCCACCAGCGTCAGGACTCCGCGCCGGGCTGCCAGCTGGCAGATCTCGGCGACCGGCAGACGGACCCCGTTGTGGCGCTCGACGTGCGAGATTGCAACCATCCGGGTCCTGGGCCCCATTGCGGTTTCAACCGCCGCCAGGGTGACGGCCGGATCGGCGTCGACCGAAAAGTGCGTCACTCGCGCCTTGCCCTGCTGGCGCTGCCAGCTGGACGGATATATCAGCGCCGGATGCTCGTAGTCGGAGATCAGGATCTCATCGTCGGGCTGGAACTGGAACGAGGCCAGGACCCAGTTGATAGCTTCAGTGGCGTTGTTGCCGAACGCCACCTCGGAAGGTTCGGCGCCGATCAGTCCGGCCACCGCCGCCCGGGCACGGTCCCGTTCGTCGGCAAAGTGGGCGTAGGCGGCCTGGCCGGATTGCTCCGAAAATCGGAGCGCCGCCAGCATTTTCTCCACCACCGGGGCCGGGGTTATCCCGACCGCGCCGTTATTTAGGAAGGTCATCTCGGACAGAGCCGGGAAATCCCGGCGCAGGTCCTTGGGGTCAAGCATTGGCGGGCTGATCTGCGGGTTTGGCGGCGACCACGGTTGAATCCTTACCTGCCAGCACCGGTCGCGAGGCGCTGTCGCCTTCGCGTGGACCGATTATCCCGTTGGCGGCTAGCTTGTCGATCAGTTCGGCGGCCTTGCCGGCGCCCAGCTTGAGTTCGCGTTGCAGCAGGGCCGGTGAAGCGTAATTGAATTGTGCTACGACATTGACCGCCTCGTGGTAAAGACTGGCGTCATCGACCGGGGTCCCAACCAGCGGCGCCTGCGAAATCTCCTCCTGGGACACATGCTCGCTGCCGCCCTGGTTGGCCCAGAAATTGATGATCTGGGTTATGTCGTCATCAGATGCGAACGCTCCCTGTACGCGCACGCTCTTGCCGTGTTCGACCGAGTTGAACAGCATGTCGCCGCGGCCCATCAGCTTCTCGGCGCCGGACTGGTCCAGGATGGTGCGCGAATCGACCTGGCTTGATACCGCGAACGCCACCCGCGACGGGAAGTTGGCCTTGATCAGGCCGGTAATCACATCCACCGACGGGCGCTGCGTGGCAATCACCAGGTGGATTCCGACCGCGCGCGCCAGTTGCGCCAGGCGGCAGATCGAGTGTTCGATTTCGGCGGGAGCGGTCATCATCAGGTCGGCCATCTCGTCAACCACCACCACCAGGTAGGGGACGCGCTCTGATTCGGTGCGCGTCGGATCGGAGTTGTAGGCGGCCAGGTTGCGCCGCCCGGAATCGCGCAGCAATCGATAGCGGCGGGTCATTTCCTGCTGCACCCAGGCCAGCACCGGGACCGCTTCGGCCGGTGTCGAGACCACCGGCATCAAAAGATGCGGGACGTGGTTGTACGGCACCAGTTCGACCATCTTGGGGTCGATGAGGACCATGCGCAGATCGTCAGGGGTGTACTGGCAGAGGAGCGAGACCAGCAGCGAATTGAGGAATACCGATTTCCCCGACCCGGTCGAACCGGCGATCAGGAGGTGCGGCATGCGGGCCAGCGAGCGCACCTGGGCGTGGTCGGCCACGTCCTTGCCCAGGGCAATCTTGAGCGGTTCGGGGTTGTCACTGAAGTCGGGCGATTCGAGCAGTTCGCGGATAGTGACCACGCTCGGGTCGCGGTTGGGAATCTCAAGTCCAACGAACGGACGTCCCGGAATCGGGGACTCGATCCGCACGCTGCGGGCCGAGAGCGCCAGCGCCAGGTCGTCGGAGTGACGGGTTATGTGGGTCACCCGCACGCCCGCCGCGGGCGCGATGCAGTACTGGGTTACCACCGGGCCCGGAATCGCCTCGACGACCCGCACGTCCACCTTGAAGTTGGCAAGGGTCTTTTCGATGATCGAGGCGTTTTCGGTGATCTCGCCGTGCGAGACCCGTTCGCGCCGCATGGGGGCTTCGAGCAGTTCCGGTCCCGGACAGACCCAGCCGGCCTGCTCATCGACCGAATCGGGCTCCGGCGCCGCGATGGCCTGGGCTTCGAACGCGGGTTGCTTGATTACGAGTTCGGGCGCTTCTTCGGACTCGGTCGAGGGCGCCGGCGGGACGGCGTCAATTGGCTCGGCCTCCCCGGGATCGAAGTCCTCTTCATCGAGCTTTACCCCGAACCGGGCATTGAGCCAGTCGGCAAGCAGTGTGCTCTGCTGTCCGGCGGTGCGCCCGGCGCCGATGGTCAGGGCGCCCAGTCGGCCGAGCTGGCTGCGGGCCCAGGTGGAAGCCAGCAGCGCCCCGCCGGCCAGGCCCAGCGCGGTCAATCCGGTCAGCGGCCCGGCGATCACATCCGGCAGAAGGTTTATCAGACGGCTGCCGAACCAGTTGCCCACCAGCCCGCCGGCGCCGCTGCCGCCGGACGAGAGGTCGGCGACCGATTCGAAAGCGGCGAGGGCGACTATCAGCCCCAGCACCAGCGAGACCTGCAACGCCCCCAAGAGGTGGCGCTGCAGCATCACCGCCGCGATGCCGGCCCCGCTGACGATCAATAACAGGAGCATGGCCGGGACCGAGGCCCGCCCCAGGGTCAGGACGAATACGTCAGCCGGGAATCGGGCCAGCGGATGATCGGGCAGGATCGGGAGCGCCAGGGCGGCAACTATCAGCACCGTCGATGCGGCGGAGGCAATCGCGAACCAGGCCCCGGCGCGGTCGGGGCGGCGGCGGCGGGCAGCCAGCTTGGCTCTGGCCAAAGCTTCGTTCTCCGGTTGGTCGGGTCATACGCCGTCAGCCCGCGGTCACGATCGCGATGATCCGTGGCCGCAAGCCAGTTTCGGCTTTTAGCTGCCTCCCGATCAGCATTTTAACTTTTCTTTCGGCCTCTTCCAGGTCCGCGAGCGTCGCGGGATCGCTGGCCAGCCGCTCGCCGAGTCCATCGGCGATCCCGTCCAGCACCTCGTCGGCTTCATCGAAAAGGCCCACGCCGCGCAACTGCGGGCGGCCCACCAATCGCTCCCGGCGCAGATCCACCCGCACCGAGACAACGATCATGCCGGCGCGGGCGAGCTGTCGGCGCTGCCGTAGGATCCGCTCGCCAATGAACGCCCGAGGGGCGCCGCGGTTTACGTGAATGTACCGCGCCTGACGCTGGCCTACCTGGGCGATGCGATCGGGGCCGATCTCCAGCACCGCCCCGTCGCCAACCACCTTGACGGCATCCTCCGGAAGGCCGGCTTCGATCGCCACCTGGCCCTGAAGGGCCAGATGGTGGTGGCTGCCGTGCACCGGAATGAAGAACTGCGGGCGGACCACCGACAGCAAGGTGCGGGTGTCCTCGCGGGCCGCGTGCCCGCTGACGTGGACGTCCCCCAGTTGTCCGAATATGACGTTGGCGCCGCGGCGGAACAGTTCGCCGACCATGCGCTGCACCGGCCGCTCGTTGCCGGGCACGGTGGAGGCCGAAATAATCACCGTGTCGCCTTCGTCGATCTCCAGGAGCGGGTGCCGGCCCTCGGCCAGGCGGGCCAATGCCGAACCCGGTTCGGCCTGGCTGCCGGTGCAAACGATCGCCAATTCCTCGTGCGGAACCTGGTCGATGAGCCTGGTCGGCAGCAAATCGCTCGGGTCGATGTCAAGCAGCGCCAGGTCGGCCGCCAGGGGGAAGTTGCGCTCCAGCGAACGACCCAGCAGGCATACCCTCCGCCCGTACTGATGGGCCAGGTCGGCGATCTGCTGGACGCGCGCCAGGTTGGACGCAAAGCTGGCCACGACTACCCGGCCGTATTCGGCCTGTGCGAATACCTTCGCCAGTCCGTCGTAGATGGACTTCTGCGAGGGGGTGTGTCCGGGCACGTCGGCGTTGGTCGAATCGGCGAACAGCGCCAGCACCCCTTCGCTGCCAAGGTCGCCGAGCATCTGCAGGTCGGTCAGGTTTCCGTCCAGCGGCCGATTGTCCAGCATGTAGTCGCCGGTGTGAATCAGGGTCCCGGCCGGCGTACGGATGGCAAATCCGAGCGCGTCTGGAATCGAATGGCAGACGTGGAACGGCGTGACTTCGAAGCAACCCTGGCGAACGGTCGAGTGGACCCGCAGCCGCCGCAGGTCGGCATCTTTGGCCTGTCCGGTTTCCTCGAGCCGCGCGTTCAGCAGGGCCAGGGTCAGTGGGGATCCGTAGAGCGGCAGCTCGTGGCGACGCAATAGAAAGGGCGCGGCCCCGATGTGGTCCTCATGCCCGTGGGTGAAGAACGCCGCCCGCAGGTTCCCGGAAACCTCATCGAGCAGGTCCAGGTCGGGCAGGATCAGGTCCACCCCGGGCGCTCGCTCGTCGGGGAAGAGCACGCCGCAGTCGACCAGGATCGCATCGTCCTGGCACTCGAGCAGCAGGCAGTTCCGGCCTACGTCGCCCAGGCCACCCAGAAACGTGGCGCGCACGCTGTGCGAATTTGATTTCAAATGATTGATTCCTTGGAAGGATGCTTGTTGTTTTGGGCGCGCCACGCCGGGGCCCTACCGGACGGGCCGATCTTTCAACTCAGACAAGCGAGCGTTGGACCGGCGTGGGCGCGGGGGCCGGATCGGGGGACGACTCGGCCGGTTCGGGGGGTTTTTCCAGAAACTGTCTCAGTTTTTGAAAGTCATCCAGGCAGGCGCCGCGCAGGCCCGGATTGTGCAGCGCCGCCGCCGGGTGGTACATCGGCATGACGCAGATGGAGCCCAGACGCCGGATCTGGCCGTGTTCGGCCGAGATTCGGGCCCCCGGAAAAAAGCGCTGCAGGGCGTGTCGGCCGAGCAGGACCAACACGCGCGGCCCGATCGCGGCGATCTGGGCTTTGAGCCAGCCGGAGCAGGCGTCCACTTCCTGCGGCAGCGGGTCGCGGTTGCCCGGCGGCCGGCACTTGACCACGTTGGTGATGAACACGTCCTCGCGCTGCAGCCCGATTTCGGCCAGCATCTCGGTCAGGGATCTGCCGGCCGGCCCGACGAACGGCCGGCCCGACTCATCCTCGCGCTGGCCCGGCCCCTCGCCGATGAACATGATGTCGGCGGCGCGGCTTCCCTCTCCGGGCACGGCGTTGCGGCGCGTCCTGGCCAGCTCGCAGGAGGTGCATTCAGCGATGGCAGCGGCAAGGCCTTCCAGGGTGGCCGCGGGACCGGGTTCGGCCAGGTCAGCTCACCCGGGCGAAAAGATACTGGTCAAGGCGCTGGCCGCGCGTGATCTCGGCCAGTTCGGTCGCCAGCGACGGTTCGTGCTCGACCAGCGGCAAGCGCGGCGTCCCGACGTTGAAGCCGACCGAATTCAGCGCCGACTTGAGCGCAATCGGACTGCTCCAGCCGGCCGGGAAAAGCGCCCTTACCAGCGGAAGGATTTCCATGTGCAGGGATGCGGCCGTCGACAGGTCGCCCTCCACGACCGCTGCCATCATGGTCTTGATCTGGCCCGAAACCAGGTGCGATGCGACCGAGACCACTCCGACGCCGCCCAGCGCCATCATCGGCAGGGTGTCGCCGTCATTCCCCGAATAGACCAGGAAGCCGGGTTCGGCGGTGCGGATGATCTCGGCGATCTGATCGAAATCGGCGCTGGCTTCCTTCACCGCAAATATGTTCTCGATCTGCGAGCAGCGCGCCACGGTGGCGGCATCGATGTTGGTGACCGTTCGCGAGGGCACGTTGTAGAGCATGTTCGGAAGGTCGGTGCAGGCCGCGATCGCCGCAAAATGCCGGTAGAGGCCTTCCTGCGGGGGCTTGTTGTAGTAGGGGGCTACCTGCAGCAACGCGTCCACCCCGCACTCGGCCGCCATCTGCGAGAGATGGATGCTTTCGGCGGTGTTGTTGCCGCCGGTGCCGGCCATGACCTTGGCCCGCCCGTCGGCCACCCGCACCGCTTCGCGATACAGGTCGGCGCGCTCGGACTCTGAAAGGACCGGCGATTCGCCGGTGGTGCCGGTCACCAGCAGGGTGTCGTTGCCGGCCTCGATGAGGCCGTCGGCCAGGGCCGCGAAGGTGTCGATGTCTATCGCGCCGTCATCCCTGAACGGGGTGATCATGGCGGTGATCAGCCGCCCAAATTCCAACTTCACTGCCTGCCTCCCAACACGTACATTTTTTTCGGCCGAATTGGGCAGATTCTAAGTTCTGGCCAGCTCGGCGTCGGGAGCCGCGGGGGCCAGCAGGCCGCGTTCCAGCAGCTGCTCGGCGATCTGGACCGAATTGGTCGCCGCGCCCTTCCGCAGGTTGTCCGAAACCACCCAAAGGCAGAGCCCGTTTTCGGTTGAGACGTCGCGCCGGATGCGGCCCACCCAGACGCTGTCGTTCCCGTCGGCGTCAAGCGCCGTCGGGTAGCGGGGCGGCTGATCGAGCGGGGCGTCGACCACCTGTATGCCGGCCGTGTTGGCCAGCAATTCGCGCACCGCGTCGACGTCGACCGGCTGGTTGAATTCAAGGTTTATCGACTCGGAATGGCCGCGCGCGACCGGTACCCGCACGCAAGTGGCCGAGATCCTGAGCTGAGGCCGCGACATGATCTTGCGAGTCTCGGCGGCCATCTTCCATTCCTCGCTGGTATAGCCGTCTTCGGGCCGGAAAGACTCAACCTCCGGGACCACGTTCTGGGCGATCTGGCGCGGCAGCACCTTCGCCTGCGGGGTCCGCCCGCCGCTGATGTCGGCTATTTGCCGGTCGAGCTCGGCCACCGCGGCCGCACCGGCGCCGGAAACGGCCTGGTAGGTCGATGCCACGACCCGGCTTACCGGAAAGACTCTATCGATCGGGGCCAGGGCCATCACCATCTGGATCGTTGAACAGTTCGGACAGGCGACGATCCCGCGGTGACGGGCCAGTTCGTCACCGTTTACCTCCGGGACCACCAGCGGTACGTCGGGCTCATAACGCCAGGCCGAACTCTTGTCGATCACGACCGCCCCGGCGGCCACCGCGTGCGGGGCGAACCAGCGCGCGATGCTGCCTCCAGCGGCCGAAAACACCAGGTCCACTCCGTCGAATGAGTCTTCGCGAAGTTCCTCGACGGGGTGGTCGCGGCCCGCAAATGCAATCATTCGGCCGGCCGATCGCTTGCTGGCCAGGAGTCTCAAATCTGCAATCGGGAACCCGCGCTCGGCAAGGATTCCCAGCAGGACGCCTCCGACCGCGCCGGTGGCGCCGACCACGGCCACA
>CAYXKQ010000073.1:0-213 GCA_964465715.1 uncultured Chloroflexota bacterium | reverse complement strand
TCATAGCCCTCCCCAATCTGGCAGAGTCTGGCACCGCCATCCGGAGGATCGATCCTGGAGTGTGCAATCGGTCATTTCCGGCCGGGCCTAAGCCAGCAGGTTTTCCAGGCCGATTACCAGCCCACTTAGCGATTGGACCCGGCGCACGGCGAGCAGCACTCCGGGCATGAAGGATTCGCGGCTGATAGAGTCGTGCCGCAGCGTGAGCGTCTG
>CAYXKQ010000072.1:2180-8488 GCA_964465715.1 uncultured Chloroflexota bacterium | reverse complement strand
TCGCCCCCGACTCGTCGTAATAGACCGCCCACTGGTAGCGGAGCTGGTCGTGGATGCGCGCCGCCATTTCCTGCAGCGGCTCACGCTTTATCAGCGGCAGGACGGCGGCCTTGTAGGGGGCCAGACGCGGATCGAGGGCCAGCAGCGTGCGGGTATCGGTCCCGCCCTTGGTGTTGGGCACCTCGTCCTCCCGGTAGGCGGTCGATAGGAATGCCAGCACGCATCGATCGACCCCGGCCGAAGGCTCGACGACCCAGGGCGTTACGTGCTCGCCGCGGGCCTCATCAAACACCGTGAGCTTGGTGCGCGACGCGGACTGGTGGGCGGAGAGATCGAAGTCCGAGCGGCGGGCGATGCCCTCGAGTTCGTCCCAGCCGAAGGGGAAGCGGAATTCAAGGTCCGAAGTCCCGTGCGAATAGTGCGAGAGCTCGGCTTCACCGTGGTGCCGCACCCGCAGGTCCGCTTCGGCCACGCCCAGATCGTGGTACCAGCGCCGGCGACGGTCGACCCAGTACTTAAACCACTTTTCGTCCTCGCCAGGATGACAGAAATATTCGAGCTCCATCTGCTCGAATTCGCGCGTTCGGAAAATGAAGTTGCCGGTGGTGATTTCGTTGCGAAACGCCTTCCCGATCTGGGCAATCCCGAACGGCAGCCGCAGCCGCGAAGTCGAAGTGACGTTTCGGAAATTGACAAAAATCGCCTGCGCCGTCTCGGGACGCAGGTAGGCCACCGCGGCCTCGTCCTCGAGCGGTCCGACGAAGGTCTTGAACATCGTGTTGAAGTTGCGGGCTTCAGAAACCGGGCCGCCACAGTTGGGACAGACACCGTCGGCGAGGTGGTCCTCGCGGAGGCGCGCGTTGCAGTTGAGACACTCGACCAGCGGATCGGAGAAATTGTCCAGATGGCCCGACGCCTGCCAGACCGAGGGCGACATCAGGACCGCCGCGTTCAGGCCTACCACCTCCGACCGGGCGGTCACGATCTCGCGCCACCAGGCCTCTTTGACGTTGCGGACCAGTTCGGCGCCGAGCGGACCGTAGTCCCAGGTGCTTTCGAAGCCCCCGTAAATCTCGGAGGAGGGGTATACGAATCCGCGGCGCTTGGCCAACGCCACGAGGGCGTCCATACTCTTCAGCATTGGCTCGCTATTGCTGGCTGTCTTGTCCGGTCATGGGGCGCCCCCGGAGATTATCGGCGCCCGGTCCGCGCCGGATGTCCCCGACCGCCGATTGCAGGACCCGTTCCAGCAGTAGCGAGATCTGCTCGCGGATCGCCGGGTCGATTCCCAGTTTGTCTGCGCTGCCAAGCCGGGCCTTCTGCAGGAACCGCATGGCCTTCAGGGTCCGCTCTGAAATCCGGACGGCGAAAGGGCTGCGCGGGCAGTTCTCGCAGATAGTCCCGCCCGCTTGCGGATCGAACCACAGCTCGGCCGCGTTCAGGGCCCGGTTGCAGAGCGCGCAGTCGAACAAGACCGGCGCCAGACCGAGGCGATCGAGTGCGGCAAGCTCGAACTGCCAGAGCTGGCGCGACACTCGATCGCGCTGGTCGATCAGCGCCAGGGTTTCATCGGCCAGATCGAACAACTCGGGATCGGGATCTTCCTCGGCGGTGGCGCGGCGCAGGAATTCGATTACGCGCGAGGCTGCGGCAAAGCGCGGCCCGCCGGCGAGCCGGGGCCGGTCGCTGCGGGCGCGGGCCGAGGTGATGATGTCCAGCGACCGGGTCGGCACCAACTCGATCGCGACCCTGGCGAACAGCTGCAGGTGTCCGGCCAGGCGGGATGCCGGTCGGCGGCCGGAACGGGCCACAGCCGAAAACCTCCCGCGATCGCGCGCGTACAGAAAAACCAGTCGATCCGCCTCGCCGAGATCGCGCAGGCCGAGCACCAGCGCGGCGTCCAGCCGCTGCAGATCTACCCGCCGCATGCGTTTCCTCCGAACCGGCGCACCGAATCCGGCCCGCAGGTCAGACCGCTAGGCGGCTTGCCGACCGTCCGGATGGGGCGTGCCCGGCTTGGGTTGATCGGCGGAGGGAGTGAGCCGCAGTCGCCGGATGCGGTTGTTTTCCACCAGGGCGACCTCGATCGCGATTCCATCGATGTCGAGTACCTCGCCGTCGTCGGGAACGTGCCCGAGGCGCAGGAAGACCAGCCCGGCGAGGGTATCGGCGTCGACCGCCTCGAGTTCGATCCCGGTCTGCTCCGCCAGCTCACCCAGGCGGACACGCCCATCGACCAGGTAGGCGCCGTCGCCGTCGGGGATGATCTCGATCGGCTCCTGGTCGGTTTCGTCGCGGATGTCACCGACGATTCGTTCGATGATGTCCTCCATGGTCACCAGCCCGGCGGTATCGCCGTATTCGTCGATCGCGATCGCCATGTGGGTGCGTCCCGCCTGCAACTCGCCAAGCAGATCATCGACCATCTTGGTCTCGGGAACGAAAAACGCCGGCTGGGCCAGCTCTCCCACCGGCTGTTGCCCGGCGGTCGGATCGATGAGTGAGGCAGCGATCTGGCGAACCGAGACCATGCCGACGATCGAGTCGTGGTCGCCGTCGTAAACCGGTAGGCGCGAATGTCCGTGCTCAAGGGCGAGATTGAGGGCGTTGGCGGCCGGAGTCTCGGCGGCAACCATCACCATGTCCGGGCGCGGCGTCATGATGTGCCTTATCTGCTCACGCGAAATCTCCAGCACGCCCTGAATCATGTCGACGTCCTCTTCGGATATGGCTTCCTCGAGTTCGGATGCCTCGATGATCTCGCGCAGTTCGCCCAGTTCACCGATCTCCTCGGCCTCGCGTCCCCGCCCGAATGCCGCCAATCCACGATCGGTGATGAAATCGGCCAGCAGCGCCAACGGCGCCATCAGGGCCAACAGGAGCCGCCAGGGCCGCGCCTGGGCCAGGGTCCGACGCTCGTTTAGACGGCGACCGATTCGGCGGGCCAGGCGGGAGACCAGGGCGATGTGGACGAACGCCACCAGCAGGGTCAGAACGATGACGGCGACCGGGAACGCCATGCCGGCGCGGTCCAGCTCCGGCGCCAGGACGGCGGTCACCAGCGCAGCCGCCACGATCGCCGAGGTCAGGCTCAGGGAGACGGTCAGGGCGGCCCGACGGTTCTGATTCTCCAGCAGTCGACGGATCGAGGCCGCGGCCTCGTTGCCGCCGTCGGCCAGTTCGCGCAGACGCGACGGTCGCATCGCCAGGACTGCGGCTTCAACCGCAGATCCGTACGCAGCCAGCAGGGTCACGGCTAGGGCTCCGGCGAGCCCGATCCAACTAGAAGGCTCCACTAAGTGGAACCAAACTCCCTTTTTCGCGTCGCATTCGGGCGACCGCGCGAGGCGCTTTGCACCAGAAAAACGCTTGCACAAGCGTCATCAAATGAACAGAGCACTGACCGATTCGTGTAAGTGTATGCGCCGGATCGCCTCGGCGAGCAGGCGCGCGGTCGAGCAAACCGTCAGTTTGGGGTGCTTGAATTCAACCGGGATCGTATCCGTCACCAGGACGCTGTCGATGCTGTCGGACTCGAACAGGCGATCGATCTTGGCCGTAAAGTCCGCGTGGACTGCGGCCGCGTGCACGGCGGCGGCGCCGTTTTGCAGCAGCAGGTCGGCGGCCGCCAGCAGCGACCCCCCGGTCGAGATGATGTCGTCAATGACAATGCAGGTTTTGCCGGCCACTTCCCCTACCAGCGAGATGGGGGTCACGTCATCCCCGGAATTTCGCTTCTTGAAAGTCACGAAGAGGTCCTCGGCCTGCATTCGGCGAGAGAAATCTTCGGCCCGCGCCACGCCGCCGGCGTCGGTGGATCCCACTGCCGCCGAACGGTCGAAACCCTGATCGCGAAGCGCCTGCGCGAGCAGGCCGGCGGCACGCAGGTGGTCGACCGGAATGTCGAAGAAGCCTTCGATCGCGGCCGCGTGCAGGTCGACCGTCAGCACCCGCGACACTCCGGAGACCTGCAACAGATTCGCCACCAGCTTGGCCGAGATCGGCTCCCGTCCGGCGGTCTTCTTCTCCTGCCGCGCGTAACCGAAGTAGGGAACGACGGCGGTAATCCGGTCGGCCGAAGCGCGCCGCAGGGCGTCAACCATGATCAACAACTCGACCAGATTGTTGTTCACCGGCGCGCACATGGACTGCACCACGTAGGCGTCGAATCCACGCACGTTCTCTTCGATCTGGATCCGGGTCTCGCGGTTCGGGAACGAACTGACCGCCGCATTGCCCAGCGGTATGCCCAGATTTGCGCAGATCGACTTTGCCAATGCGTGATTGGACGCGCCGGCGAATACTTTTAAATTTCCGGTCATCGGCGCTAGACGCTGCCTCCGCTGATCCTTATCGTGCCCGGGTGCCGGCGGCCAACTTCCCTTGGCGACCGCATCCGGGCCGCCATCCGGCAACGCAGAAAAGTCTAATTGCCCGGAGGTTGCAGAGTGCGCTGTCGGGATAATCGGACGACCCCATGCCTTCAACCAAGCGTATTCGCGACCCGATTCACGGCTTGATTCGTTTCGAAGCCGAATCCGAGGTCGATCAATTGGCCTGGCGTCTGCTCGATTCGCCCGAAATGCAACGCCTGCGATCGATCAAGCAGCTCGGGTTCCTGCATCTGGTCTTCCCCGGGGCCACGCACACCCGATTCGGCCATTCGGTCGGCGTCTATCATGTCGCCCGCCAACTGCTGGGCGTGATTAGGCGTGAACTGGGACCGGGCGGTTTCGACGAACACCGGGCCCGGGTTTCGGCTCTGGCGGCGCTCCTGCACGACATCGGACATGGACCGCTCTCGCACGTTTTTGAAAAATCCGAACGCGCAGTCGGCGGACCCGGCAATCACGAGCATTGGTCGCGAGCGGTCCTTTGCGGCGATACGGCGGTGGGCCAGATCCTTGGCGATTCCGAACCCGGACTGGCCGAGCAGGTCGCCGACGAGATTTGCGGGGATGGCCCCGACGACATTTACGGTAGCGTGGTGGCATCGCATTTCGACGCCGACCGGCTCGATTACCTGCAACGCGACCGGCGCATGACCGGCGTCACCAGCGGATCCATTGACCTGACCTGGCTAATCGACAGCCTCCGGGTCGAGCTGCTGGCCGAACGCTGGGGCGGTGGAAGGGGCCTGGTGCTGGCGTCCAAGGGACTTCGCTCGGCCGAGGAATACCTGCTGGCGCGCATCAACCTCTACCGTCAGGTCTATCTGCACAAGACCTCGCGCGGGGCGGAACTGATGTTCGAAGCGGCATTGGTGCGCCTCGCCGAATTGATCGCTGACGGTAGCCATTCGCTTACCGGACTGGCCCGGCCGCACCCCCTGTTGGACCACGTCGGCGGGCCGAGTGGACTTGCCAGTTTTCTGGCCTTGGACGATGAGGTGGTCGGCGGGGCGTTGGCTCAGATGTCCGGAGCGGACGACCTCCATTTGGCGGAGTTGGCGTCCCGATTGCGCCGCCGCCGGATCTTCAAGTGCTTCGATGCCGGCGAGCGGATTCCCGAACGCGGACTCCAGTTCTCGATCCGGTTCCGGGCCCGGCTGCGCGCCGAGGCTCCCGCCTGGGGACTGGTCGAGGGGTTGGACCTGCTGAGCGACGAGGCGGAAATAGACGCGATTTCACGCTCGGGACCGCACGGACCAGGATCGCAGCGGCCGGTGCTGGTCAAACCTTCGCCGAACGGGGACCCGGTGGAGATCACCAGGGTCTCCAAACTGGTGGCCGCGATCGCCCCCGAGCGGGTTCTTCGGTTCTACGTTCCCAGCGAAGAGAACCGCGCGGCCCTGGGACGATTGTGGGACCTGCTGCAGAAGGAAGCCGGGGGGCGGGCGATCAGGCCAATCAACCCAGCAGCGCTCCCAGGCCCCCCCACACGATCACGTACTTGAACACATTGCCCAGGAATGCGGCCGCCGCGTATCGCCAAACCGGGTGACGGAGCGTCCCGGCAATGATCCCGATCACGTCAAACACCGGATTCGGGATCGCCGCAAATAGAGCGATCACCCCGTCGGTGAGGAGTACGCTGCGGTGCATTCGGTCCGCCAGGCGCCGGCTCCACCCGAATTCCGGCAGAAGAGCCGACCCGCTGCGCCCCAGCATGTAACCCACCCCCTCGCCAACCGTCTGCCCGGCCGCAGCCGCCACTCCTACCCCAACCGGATTGTCCATGGAGCTGGCCAGGGCCACGACGGTCAGGGCGGTCGGCGCGGGCAGGATAACTGTCGACGCCCCTACCATGGCCACCACGAACGCAACCACCGCGGCCGGCCCTTCCAGGTCGCGGACCAGATCGGCGTA
>CAYXKQ010000072.1:0-2080 GCA_964465715.1 uncultured Chloroflexota bacterium | reverse complement strand
CCGATTACCGCCACGGGTTTTGAATCCGCGTCGACCAGGCAGCCTCGACTCCCCAGGAACTCGTGGCCGAGGTGCTCTCCCCCGGCGACGAAGTTGGCGGCAGGGCCGGGGGCCGCACTTGCGATTTTGTAGACCCCGTCCCAGGATCCGATATCGGCCCAGTTGAATTCAGCCGGAACGGTTAGGACGTTGTCGGCCCGCTCCATTAGGGCCGTATCAATTGCTTCGCTCCGGAGATTGGTCCATTGCTTCCGGAGCTCGCCGGAAAAATCCCGCGACCGGGTCAGCGCCCGCAGCAGCTGCCGCAGGTGCGACGCATGGCGATCCAGCGCCGCCTCCAGCGAATCGGTGGTGAACGCGAAATAGTTGCAGTTCCAAAGATGCTGCCCGCCAGCCACGTAACCGGCGGCGGTGTTTTTGTCTGGTTTTTCAACGAATTGGCGTGTCCGGTGGACGGTAATGCCCTCGAATGCACCCTCCGGATCCCCCACGTGGATGTAGCCCATGCCGGTGTCGGGATGGGTCGGGCGGACCGCGACCGTGAGCAGTCCCCTGGTTTTGCGGGCGGCGGCGGCGGCGCAGCGCAAGCAGCTGCGAAAGGCCTCAACGTCGCCGATGTAATGGTCGGATCCGACGGTTATCAAGGTGGGATCGTCGGCGCGTCGGGCCGCGTAGGCGGCCGCCACGGTGATCGCCGGAGCGGTTCCCTTGGGGGAGGGCTCGCACAGGATCTGGGATGGGTCGAGTTCGGGCAGTTCGCCGGCAATGGCCTCGGACAGTTCGGGGCCGGTAATCACCATCAACCGGTCTGATGAAGTCAGCGGGGCGATGCGCAGATATGTCTGGCGGATGAAGCTCTGGCCCTGGCCGAAATCGAGCAGTTGCTTGGGGAAACCGGAACGCGACCGGGGCCACAGGCGCGTTCCGGCGCCCCCGGCGATGATTGCGACGAAGGGGCTTTGATTCAATTCCTCAGCCAGACGCGGTCGGCTCCGCCGGCAGCCGATCCCGGTAGGCCGATACCCGCCCGGCAAGCAGGTCGGCGATCTTTACGGTCTGAGCACTTAGTCCGGATTCGATTACACCGAGCACGACCGCGACCGCGGCACGACCCTCGGCGACTCCCACCTCGGGCCGATTGCCGTTCAGGATGCAGTCGCCCAGCTCCCAGTATTCGGAGGCGGTGATGCGGCCATCGATGTCATTGAAGTCCATTTCCAGCTGCCCGATTCGATCGCCACCGAAGAGACGAGCGGTTGATTTGGGTAGCTGGAAATCGGGTACAAGCCCCAGGATTTCCTTACCGGTCAACTCGCGCCTGCCAGAACGCAGGGTGACGGTCGGCGGTTGCCCGGATCGGTCTTCCGGGCACTCGATCATCCCACCTTCAAGGTAAATGCGGCGCATTCGAACCGGTGGGCCTCCGCCGACTCCCAGTGCTGTCGACCAATGCCCGCCCGCGCCGGAAGCAAATCGCAAAAGCGCAAATCCGGCATCGAAGCCGTCGGCCGCAAAATCTCCCTGCACGCCCCGGTTGGACAGCTCGTAGTGCCGGGCCAGGTCGGGATTCAAGCCTGCGAACCGGCGCTTCGGCTCAAGTACTCCCGACCAGGCCGTAACCTCGGTGACCGGGCCCAGAAAATATTCGAACATGTCGGCGTGGTGCACGCCCACATCAAGCAGCAATCCCCCTTCGGCGCGAGTCGAACGCCACGGCGTAATCAGGACGTTTCCGCCGCCCGACAGGGACGTGTCCAGCATCAGGGCCGGATCCCCCAATTCCCGGCTCTCGATTACGGCCCGGAGAAGTCGGTTGAGCGGATCGCGGCGGTAGTTTTCAGCCACGGACAGAATGCGCCCGCTGTCAGCCGCGGTCGCTTCCAGGGTGTCGGCCGCTTCTATCGTGATCGCGACCGGTTTCTCGACCAGCACGTGAAGCCCAAGTTGCAGCGCCTGCGAGGCGACAGCGTGGTGGGTGGACGGCGTGGTGACGACGTCGAGGGCATCGGGCCTGAGCTCGGTCGCCATCCGCGAAAAATCCGAGTACTCGTCCGGCCTGCGGCCCAGGAGTTCCTCTGCC
>CAYXKQ010000071.1:0-8642 GCA_964465715.1 uncultured Chloroflexota bacterium | reverse complement strand
CCGGGCCAGCCCCGCCAGATCGCTCTCGCGCGGCAGTTCATCGGCCTCGAGCGCGGCCGCATCCGGGTCGTCGGCGCAGCGCAGCGGCAGGATCTCATCGGCTAGTTTCGCGGCTGCCGCCCGGTAGCGCCGCTGGCTCTGTAGCGCGTAGGCGTCCTGGAGTTTCCGCGAGATTTTGTATTCGGCATTGATCTCTTCGGCGGTGTCGCCCATGTGGATCTGCTCCAGCGCGCAGGTCAGTCCGTCGACCAGGATCAAATCCTCGACCTCGGCCGGTCCGAACCGGCGACCGTTGCGCAGGCGGCGCAGCAGGTGCGGGGCGGTCGACATCGAATCCACTCCGCCGGCCAGGACCAGGCGCGCGCGTCCGCTCTCTATCTGCCCGACCGCCAGCTCGATCGCGGTCAGCCCGCTGGCGCAGACCTGGTTAACGGTCAGCGCGGGGCGATCGGCGGGTATCCCGGCGCCGATCGCCACCTGGCGCGCCACGTTCATGCCCTGCCCACCCTGGAGCACGCAGCCCAGGATCGTTTCGTCGATATCGTTGGGCTCGATCGAGAACCTGCGCCAGAGTTCCAGCGCAAGGGCCCTGCCCAACGCGCCGGCCGACAGCCTGCCAAGGCCCCCGCCCAGCCGCCCGATGGGGCTGCGCGCGGCGGCGACAAGGACCGCCTCAGGCACTTTCAATTTCGCTGGCTATTTGCTCGAATTCGGCCAGGCATTCCGAATTGGCCAGCGCCTCAACGTTGCCGGGTGATCGTCCCGCCAGGATGTCGCGCACCGTCAACTCGGCCTTCTTGCCGTTGCGGGTGACCGGAATTCCTCCAACGCGCCGGATCAGCGAGGGCGCATGGCGCGGGCTGGCCCCTTCCACGATCGCCTTGCGAATCTGGGCGCGCCGCTCATCGTCGAGCTCCTCCCGGCAGACCAGGAACAGGCCGATCCTCTCGGTTCCGCCGTCTGCGTACGCGGCCGTGATGGCATCGTCGATCCAACCGATCGCCTCCAGCGGCCGGTAGATCTCGGCGGTGCCGATGCGCACGCCCTGCGGATTGAGGGTCGCGTCCGAGCGTCCGTAGATGACGCAGCCGCCGTCGGGTTCGAACTGGATGTAGTCGCCGTGCCGCCAGATTCCGTCGAATCGATCAAAGTACGCGGCCCGGTAGCGGCTGCCGTCATGATCATCCCAGAACGCCACCGGCATCGAGGGAAAGGGCCTTCGACAGACCAGCTCGCCGCGCTGTCCCACGACCTCGCGTCCCTGCTCGTCGAAGGCCGCCACATCCATCCCCAGGCCAGGACCCTGGATTTGGCCGGCCCGTACCGGCCGGGTGGGATCTGAGAGCACGAAACAGGAGATTATGTCGGTCCCGCCCGAGATCGAACCCATCAGGAGGTCGGAGCCGACGTTGTCGTACACCCAGCGGAATCCATCCGGTGAAAGCGGCGATCCGGTAGAGAGCACCGCCCGCACGTCCCCCAACTCAAATTGGCGTTGCGGGGCGATGCCGCGGCTGCGGCAGGCTTCTATGAATGCGGCGCTGGTTCCGAAAACGGTCACGCCGAGGTCGGCCGCCAGCTCCCAGAGCGCCCCCAGGTCGGGATGGCCAAAGCTCCCCTCGTAGAGAACCAGGGTGGCGCCCTCGGCCAGCGCGCTCACCAGCCAGTGCCACATCATCCAGCTGCAGGTTGTCCCGTAGAAAACCACATCCGAGGGCCGCAGGTCGCAATGCAAAAGGTGTTCCTTGCGATGCTGCAGCAGGGTCCCGCCGGCCCCGTGCACGATTCCCTTGGGGGGACCGGTGGTACCCGACGAATAGAGGATGTAGCAGGGGTGATCGAACGGCAGTTGCGCGTATTGGGGCTTCGCCCCGGCCCCTTCGGCCAGCAAGCCCTGCCAGGCGCTCGAATCCGGGTCCGGTCGGTAGGGGACCCGGACGACTTCCTCCACCGAGTCGATGCCGGCCAGGGCCTCGGCCGCTCCGCGGCAGTCGAACTCGCGTCCGCCGTAGAAGTAGCGATCCGAGGCGAAAACCAGGCGCGGCCGGACCTGGCCCAACCGCGCGACCGCCCCGTCCGATCCGAAATCGGGCGAACAGGCCGTCCATACCGCCCCGATTGAAATCGCCGCCAGGGCGGCGATGACCGTTTCCGGGCAGTTGGTCAGGTACCCGGCCACGCGGTCGCCGGAACCGATCCCGCGGCTCCGCATCGCGGCGGCCGCAGCCGCAACGTCCAGTTCCAGCTGCCGGTAACTCAGTTTCCGCCGCTGCCCGGATTCGTCGTGGTAGATGATCGCGGTCTTCCCGTCCCGACGGGAAAGCAGATTCTGGGCCAGGTTCAAACGGGCGCCCTGGAACCATTCGGTGCCCGGCATCCGGTCGGGGCCCTTGGTCCTGGTCGCGGGCGTGGAGAATTCCACCCCGGCGAATTCGGCCAACTGGTTCCAGAATTCGTCCCGCCGGTTTACCGACCACTCATGCAGCCGGCGGTGATCGGCGAATGCGCGACCGGTCCGCGCGCGGACCTGGGCGCGGAATCGCGCAAGGTTGGAATCGGCAATCTGGGCCGGCGAAGGTCGCCAGAGCACCTCGGCTCGTTCCTGGGCCATCCCGGATTTGCGGGCTTTGGCCGGCACCTGCGTGCGGACCGCCGGCGTCAGTGCGCCAGGGCGGGTTCGGAGAGGTCGAACAGCTCTCGCGCCTGCTGGATGAAGTCGATGCCGACGTCATCGGAGAAGGCATCGATGATCCGCTGGGTCACCGGCCCCGGGATGCCTTCCGAGATCCGGTGATCATCCACAGTTCGGATCGGCATGATGGCAAACGAGGTCGAGCAGAAGAACGCCTCGTCGGCGGTGTAGACGTCGTACGGGTCGAGGTTGGTTTCGACGAACGGAATCTCGAGCGCCTGGGCAAGATCGATGATCGCTCCCCGGGTCACTCCGCGCAGGATGTTGCGCGGCTCCGGCGATACGAGCGTCCCGTCACGAACCAGCATTACGTTGCAGCTGGTGCCCTCGGAGATGTGCCCGTCGTCGTCGACCAGGATCGCCATCGAACCGGGTTTAATCCGGGCCGCCTGGACCTCGGCCATGCGGTAGTGCATGCGCGAGCGGTTCTTGACCTTGGGATCGATCAGCTTCGAGGGAACCGTTCGCTGCGGGGTTATCACGGCGTCCATCCCGATCGACTGGTGAATCCACTGTTCGGGCTTGAACAGCGAAATCGGCCAGACGTTGATCGTCACCGTTGGGCGACTGGATTGGGGGGCCATGTCCTGGTATTGGGCCTGGATTCCGGGGCTGCAGTTGTGCCAGATCCCGAAATCGTCACCGTCGGCCAGGGTGGGCAGGTTGCGTTCGAGCAGCTCAACGGTCAGGTCGTACATCTCGTCCATGGTGAGCCCGCAGTCGATTTCGGCGACCTGCATCGAGTTGTAGAGGCGCTGCAGGTGATGCACCAGACGGAATGGCTTGCGGTTGTAGGTGCGCGTGAATTCAAACACCATCTGGCCGTAGAGCACCCCCAGATCGAAAACCGAAACGCTCGATTCAGTCTCGGGTACCCAGTCGCCGTTCAAATACGCAACGCGTTGCGAATCCCCCATCGGCCTCTCCCCCTCTGCTAGTCTGGTCGTCACGCCGCCAAGCGCCGCTCACCGCGGCCCCGGTCATCGGTCGATTTTATTGGCGGGCCGCGCTTTGGCGTCGCGGCCGGCCCTCTCTATTGCATGTGCTGCATCGAGGCCGCGATCGAAATCTCGATATCGCGGATCGCCTGGGTCATGGTCTGCCCGATCAGGTCCAGGCGACGCACCTGCTCGATGCGCGGGGCGGCCGCATCCAGCTCACGCCGGGAGAGCAGCTCGCTCAGGATGCCGCACGCATCGGCCAGGCAGATGATCACCACGTCACGGGGAGCGGGAATCTGATCGCTGAACAGCACCTCGAGAATGCGGAGTTTCACCTCGCGCTCGACGGTGCCGTCAACCGACGGATAGCGGCGGGAGCGAAATACCCAGAGGATCCGGTCGTCCTCGACTTCGAGGATTCCCTGGCTGACCAGTCGGCTCAGGGCTTCCTCGCGAATTTCATCGGCCTGGGCGGCGACCTGGTCGACCCAGAAACGGACTTCGTGCTTATCGCCGGCGGCGATCGCCGCCAGGGTCGGATCAAGCAGGCTGTCGCCGACCGGGGTCGAATCGATCACCGAAAGGTCCTCCAGATCGGTGTCGATCCGGTTTTCCATGGCCAGGTCCATCAAGACCGCTCCGGCCAGCGCATAGCGAATCGACCAGTTGGGTACGTTCACGAACCGGCCGTCGTCGTCGTGCAGGAGCAGCAGGACGATCTCCTCGGCGAATTTGAGCATGCGTTCGTTCCAGTTCTCATTTGATTTGAATTACCGCGCACAACCGGCGGGAACCCTAACTTCTTATATATTGTCCGCCCGGGGGTTCCGGAAGCGGGATTTTTCAGCTCCCTTCGGCCGCCGCCCGCGTTCGACGGGTCCGTCGCAGCAGCTCCGTCGCCGCGACGTCGACCGATCCATCCTCGGTTCGGAGAATGACGCCGTAATCGCGCCGGGCGGCCGCACGGTCCAAGTACCCGCGTCGTACATCCTGGGCGACTTTTTGGACCGGCCGGTCCAGCGGATCGCCATAGCCGCCGCCGCCCGGCGTTTCCAGGCGAAGGCGATCGCCCGCCCGCAGGGCCACGTTCTCATCCTTGGTGATGTGTTCCGGCCGGTAATCCCGCCCGTCCAGGACGAAAGTGTGCCGGGCGCGCTGGCCCGGCCCGCCACCCAGGATGCCAAACGGAGCAAAGCGACCCCGTTCGCCGAGCATCGATCCGGCGGCCGTCCCCCGCAGGAGCTCGAATTCGAATGTGACCCCCAATCCGCCGCGGCGCCGGCCCGCGCCGGCCGATCCCTCGCGCAGCGAGTAGCGCCTGAAGATGACCGGGTACCGGGATTCGAAGATCTCCAGCGCCTGGGTCCGGGCCAGGGCGATCGTCGGATTGCCGTTGTTTAGGCCATCAGTGAGGTAATTGCCGCCATACCCGCCGCCGATGAACGAGTAGAAGACGTAGGGGCCGAGCTGGGGATCCTCCCCGCCGACCGAGACGTTGGTCACCGTGCCCATGGGGGCCGCGTAGCAGCGGTCGGGAATCGCCCGGCTGAACGCGCCGAGCACCACGTCGATGATCCGCTGGCACACCTCGGAGGCGCAGCCGGCGACCGGGCGCGGGGGTTGGGCGTTCAAAAATGTCGACTCCGGCAGGTCGAACGTGAACGGGGCAAAGCAGCCGGCGTTGATCGGAACGTCCGGGAAGAGGTGCTTGACGGCGATATATGCCCCGGAAATAGATGTGCTCAAGACGCTGTTGAGCGGTCCTCGGCAGGGCGGACTGCTGTGTGAGAAATCGAAATGGATCGAGCTTCCGGCAACGGTCATGCGGAGATCGATCGCCAGTGGCTCCCAGACGATTCCGTCGCTGTCCAGGTGGTCGGTAAACGAATACGTGCCGTCGGGGACGGACTCGATGTGGGAGCGCATCAGCCGCTCCGATCGGTCGCGCAGCTCGGCGATGCCGGCAAAGAGGGATTTGCGGCCGTAGCGGTCCAGCAGTTCGCAAAGGCGATCGCTGCCGACATCGAGCGCGGCGATCTTGGCGATGATATCGCCCTGGCGCTCGGATGCGACCCGCACGTTCCGCAGGATGATCTCGAGCACGTCGCGATTGAGCCGGCCCCGGTCCAAGAGCTTGACCGGCGGGAGACGCAACCCTTCCTGGTAGACCTCGGTTGCCCTGGTGGAGAACCCGCCCGGGACCCGTCCGCCGATGTCCGGCCAGTGGCCGCTGGTGGCCACGAATGCGGTCAGACGGTCCTGGTAGAAGACCGGCTTGACCATCTTCACGTCCATCAGGTGGGTGCCGCCAAGATAGGGATCGTTGACGATGTAGACGTCGCCGGGGGCAAAGTCCTCGACCCAGTCGATTACCGAGCGGACGGTGAATTCCATCACGTAAATGAAGTTCGGCAGGCCGCGCGGTCCCTGGACGATGATCTCGCCGTTCTCGGGGTGATAGATTCCGCTGGCCCGGTCCCAGCCGTCGGAAATCACCGAGGAGAAGGCCATTCGCTCGAGCGTGGTGTCCATCTCGTCGGCAATCTGCTCAAGGCTCCCCTGCAGGACTGCCAGGGTGATCGGGTCGATCGCCATCTAGGACTCCTCCACCAGCAGGTTGCCGCCTTCGATGACGGTGGCCGAATACCCCGGTTCCAGCCAGGTGGTCGTGTCCGGCTGCTCAAGGATCAGCGGGCCTTTCAAACTCGCGCCCCAGGGAAGCTCGGCGCGCCGGTAGGTCGGGCAGTCGATGAACTTTCCACCGGCGTAGACCGGGCGCGTTCCCTTGTAGGCGTCGCCCAGCTTGGTACTGGGCTTTGCCAGGTAATCGCTGAGCGAGAGGGCGGGGCGTTTACCGATGACCGCGGTGCGCAGGCTGAGCAACCGGATCGGGATTTCTGCCAGCAGCCGGCCCAGGCCATCGAAGTAGGTCTCCGATTGACGGTAGCGCTGCCGGTAGGCACGACGAAAACTCGCCGCGATCCCCGCCCGGGTCAGCCTTCCACCCGGCAACCGCGCCCGCACCACGTGGGTCTGTCCCTCGTAGGAGAGTTCGGCCTCGCGCATTACCTCAATCCCCGCCAATGGCAGCGGCTCCTGCTCGAGCAATTCCCGCCCGCGCGCTTCCTGATCGGCGAGGTGCTTCGCCGCTTCGCCCAGGTCCAGATCCTGGAGCCGGCAATTGAGCATCGTCGCCAGATCATGGCGGCGATCGGCGATCGCGCACCCCCAAGCCGAAGCTATTCCGGGCGCATTCGGAATGATCGCTTTCTCGGCGCCCAGTTCGGCGAGCAGTGCGCTGACCAGCAAGGGCCCGGCGCCCCCGGACGCAAAAAGGGCAAAGTCCCGGGGGTCGTGGCCGCGGTCCACCGACACCCGTCGCAGGATCCCGGCGATCCGGTTCGTGGCCACCGCGACTATCGCCTGCGCCGCGTCCGGTGCGGAAAGTCCGAGCGGTTCGCCGATCTGCTCGGCGATCGCCACCTCGGCGCGCGCCACGTCCAATTCGAGCCCCGCGCCGGCGGCGATCGGGAAAGCGGGATTGATCCTGCCCAACACGAGCTGGGCATCGGTGAAGGTGGGCTGTGTCCCGCCGCGCCCGTACCCGACCGGACCCGGGTCGGCACCGGCGCTCTCGGGGCCCACCCGCAGGATTCCGCCGGCATCGACGCGGGCAATGCTCCCGCCGCCGGCACCGACCGAGTGGATGTCGATCATCGAGGCCATGATCGGGATTCCGAATTCCAGTTCGACCCCGCTCCTGGTCTGCGGGGTCCCATCCACCACCAGGGCAACGTCCAGGCTGGTGCCCCCCATGTCGTAGGAGATTAGATTCGACTCGCCGCCCTGCTTGGCCAGGTTGGCGGCCGCGATTACGCCGGCAGCCGGACCGGACAGGACCGTTTGAACCGGGAACTTCTTTGCGGCGGCGGCAGTTATCATGCCGCCATTGGACTGGACGATGAAGAGTTTGCCGGGAACACCGCGCCGGCGCAGCCGCGTCTGCAAGCCGCCCAGATAGCGAGCGATGGTTGGCTGGACGTAGGCATTGACCACGGCGGTGCTGGTGCGCTCGAACTCCCTCAGCAGCGGAAGGACTTCGGCCGATGCGGAAACGTGCAGGTCCGGCCAGCGGTCTTCCAGGATCGATTTGGCTTGAAGCTCATGGACCGGGTTGGCGTACGAGTTCAGGAACGCGATTACTACGGCCTCGGCGCCCTTCTCCACCAGCCGTTCGGCCGCCGCCAGGACGCCTTCCGCAGAGAGCGGTTCGATGACCGTCCCGTCGGACCCGATGCGTTCGGTCACCTCGAGGCGCAGATCACGCGGGATCAACGGCTCAAAGCTGCCGGTGAGGCCGTACAGGTGCGGGCGGTCGCGCCGACGCAATTCGAGCACGTCGCGGAACCCGCGCGTGGCAATCAATCCGCAGCGGCTGCCCTTGCGCTCCAGAACCGCGTTCGTGGCAACGGTGGTTCCATGCGTGACCAGCGCGATCTGGGCCCAGGGCACCGCCAGCGAATCGAGCGCGTCGATCAGTCCCTGCGACTGTTCGGCGGTGGTTGGGATCTTGGCCATGCGCAGTCGGGCATGATGCTCGTCGAAAGTCAATACGTCGGTAAATGTGCCCCCGATGTCAACTCCCACCAGGATCCCGCGGGCGGGGGCGCCTGGCGACGGTGATCCTCCCGCGTCGGCGTCGGATCGGTCGGAAACGGTCATCGGCGTCCTGCAGACTGAATCTTTGGTCAGGCCCTCTTCTAGCGCGGGGCAGATGGCGGGATCGGCATCAGGCCCAGGTCCTCTCCGGCCGCGATCCCGTCCGCAACCCGGTCAAGTACATATTCCAGCCCTTCCTGCAGCTTTGCAAACAGCTCCCGGGCGCGCGCCTCCCCATCTGGGTCTTGCTCCGCCGGCAGCAGGAGTTCGAAACCGCCGGCCAGCGCGCAGCCGCGGACGAAGAACCGGCAGCGCGGACGCGGCGCGAAGCCGAGCAGGATCAGCGCGTG
>CAYXKQ010000070.1:0-8768 GCA_964465715.1 uncultured Chloroflexota bacterium | reverse complement strand
GTCGCCCTGGGCGATGGCGGCAGCGCCGGCGACCCGATGGGGCACGGCCAGAACAGGGCCACCGTGCTGGGAACGATTCTGCGGATCGACGTAGCCGCGATCGACGATCTGGGCCGTTACGCGATTCCGCCGGACAACCCCTTCGCCAACGATCCGCAAGCCCGCGGTGAGATATGGGCCTGGGGACTGCGCAACCCGTGGCGGTTTTCCTTCGACCGCCTCACCGGCGACCTATGGACCGGCGACGTCGGCCAGAACCGCTACGAGGAGATCGACTTGATCCTGCCCGGCGCCAACTATGGCTGGAACCAGATGGAGGGGTTTCACTGCTACGGCCCGCGCGATTGCGGCGGGCCTGGTCTGGCCGCCCCGGTTGTCGAGTACGGACGCGAAGACGGCTGTTCCGTCACCGGCGGGTACGTCTACCGGGGCTCACGCCTGCAATCGCTCTACGGTGCCTACATTTACGGTGATTTCTGCTCCGGCAAAATCTGGGCGCTTCGCTACGAGGCGGGGTCGGTCACCGCCCACGCCCTGATTGCCGACACCGACCTGCAGATCGCATCGTTTGCCGAGGACCCTGTCGGAGAGATCTACGTCCTGTCGTTCACCGGACGGGTCTACCGCTTCGCCGAATCCGATTCCCGGGGATAGCAGCCGTCGCCCGTCCCGTCCGGCGGCGGGAACGCGACTACCATTGCGCAGTGTGCGCCGCCCTTTCACCGGGCCCGGGGTAATAAGGTGAATCACGAATTCTTCAGCGAGCTGGCCGTCATCGGCGCGGTGGCGGTGGTCACCGCGCTCGCGCTGCACCGGATCGGGCTCCCTCCGGTTGCCGGCCTGCTGGTGACCGGGGCCGTCGCCGGCCCGCACGGTCTCGGACTGGTCAGCGATACCCATCGCATCGAGCAAATTGCCGAACTCGGGGTCATCCTGCTGCTGTTCGCGATCGGTTTGGAGTTCTCGCTCTCGCGGCTGCGATTCATCTGGAACGCGGTCGCCGTCGGCGGCTCGCTGCAGGTTGGAATCACCACCGCCGCCACGCTTGCCATCCTGCTGCTCGCCGGCGACACCCCCGAACGGGGAATCGTGTTCGGCCTGGCAGTGGCCCTGTCGAGTACGGTGCTGGTGCTGCGTGTCCTCTCCGGTCGGGGCGAACTCGCCGCACCGCACGGGCGGTTCATCGTCGGCGCCCTGATCTTCCAGGACCTGCTGCTGATCCCGCTTACCGTGCTGATCCCGGTGCTGGCCGGGACTTCTAGCCAGTTCTTCCTGCTCGATGCTTCGTGGGCGCTGGTTCGGGCGACGATAGTCGTGGCGGCCGCCCTGGCAATCGCCCGGCACCTGGTGCCGCGCATATTTCGGGCGGTGGACGCCACCCGCACGCGCGAGGTGTTCCTGCTGGCAATCGTGGCCGTGGCGCTCGGTTCGGCCTGGGGGATGAATCAGCTGGGGCTCTCTTTCGCGCTGGGCGCCTTCCTGGCCGGCATGTTGCTGGCCGATACCGATTACGGGCACCGGGCCACCAGCGACATCATTCCCTTGCGGGATGCGTTCGCCAGCTTTTTCTTCATCTCGCTGGGGATGATCTTCGACTGGCGGGTGTTCTTCGACTCGCCGGTGCTGGCCTTGCTGATCGTTGCCGGCCTTGTATTCGGCAAGGCCCTGGTGGCCTCGCTGGCATCGCTGGCCATGCGAAACCCGGCCAACGTGGCCTGGCGGTCCGGCATTCACCTGGCCCAGTTCGGCGAGTTCGGGTACGTGGTCCTGCTGCTTGGATCCAGCGTCGGCCTGATCGCATCCTCCGAAGTGAGCCTCGTGGTTACCACGGGCGTGGTGAGCATTCTGTTGTCGCGGATGCTGATGCACTGGGCGGGAGGCCTTCGGGCAGGTGAAGTGATGCTGCGCCCTCTGGAGAGGATTCTGCGCGCCCGCGGCGTGGATGAGCCAACGGCCCAAGACTCGGCCATAAATGATCATGTTGTCGTTGCCGGCTACGGGGTCGCCGGCCGCCTGCTCACGCAGACCCTCGACCAGGCCGGTTTCCCCTATCTGGTCCTCGAACTCGACACCGACAAAGTCCGTTCCGCACGGGAGCGCAGCGAACCGGTCTATTACGGGGACATAACCAGTCCCGAGGCGCAGGCCCATGCGCGGATCAAATTCGCGCGGGCGATGGTCCTGCTAATCGACGACCCGTCCGCGATTCAGCGCGCCATTGTCGCCGCCCGCACCGAGTCCCCGCAGCTGGCAATCCTGGCGCGGGCGCGAAGCCTGCGCGAGCGCGATCAGTTGCTTCGGCTGGGCGCCGACCACGTCGTCTGCGAAGAGCTGGAGAGCGGCGCCGAGATGGCCGCCTGCGTCCTCAAGACGCTGGGCCTGGAGGGCGGGTCCATCCGCACCGAGCTGAGCCGCGCCCTGGTCAAGACGCAGTCCGAATACCTCACCGACATGACCGGATCGTGGATCGATTCGGCTGACCGGAAAACGCGCTAACCCGGCGCATTTGACCACGCGGGGGATTCCCCTCCCAGCAACCGCAGAATTGTCGGCGTCACCTAGATCTGAACCGGGGGAGTTGATAACATGACTGACTTTTCGGGCAAGGTCGCGATCGTCACCGGTGGCGCGCTGGGCATAGGTCGCGCCGGTGCGCTGGCATTCGCGCGGGCCGGGGCGGCGGTAGTAGTGGCCGACATCAACGAGCATGCCGGCGCCCGGACGGTCGCCGACATCGAAAGCGGCGGTGGCGGCGGCCTGTTCTACCACTGCGACATGGGCAGCGCCGCCGACTGCAGGGCGCTGGTCGATGCGACGGTTACCGAATTCGGGGGCGTCGACATCGTCTTCAACAACGTCGGCATCCAGCCGCCAGACTCCTACGTCGACGCGGTCGAGCTGGCCGAAGAGCTCTGGGACCGGATCATCGCCGTCAACCTCAAGAGCCGCTACCTGATGGCCAAGTTCGCAATTCCCCACATGCGCGACCGGGGCGGGGGCGTGATCATCAACACCGCCAGCGTGCAGGGCCTGCAATCGATGCCGGGCGTTGCCGCTTACGCGGCCAGCAAGGGCGGTGACCTATCGCTGACCCGGCAGCTGGCGATCGACTTTGCCCGCGACAACATCCGGGTGCTGGCGATCTGTCCGGGCACGATCGATACCCCGCTGGTGCGCGCGGCTTCCGCCCAACGCGGCCGCGACATCGATCGGGCGCTGTTCGAGTACGGCACGGCCCATCCGCTGGGCAGGGTTGGGCAACCCGAGGAGGTGGCCGAGGTGGCGCTCTTTCTGGCCAGCGACAAAGCCTCGTTCATGACCGGCGAGCACGTCTGCGTTGACGGCGGCATCACCGCCCTGGGCAACTGGGCCGGCGGCGCCGGGGCCCAGACCTGACCGCGTCCGACTCGTGCCTATGGGTCGTAGGACAGCACCCGCGCTCCGCTCGAATCGAGCGTGACCAGCACCCTTGACCCGGCCGCTCCCGAAACCCGCTCGGCCAGATCCCGAATCTGCACCTGATCAAGCACTCTGGCGGGGCCTTCCGAATCGGCCCAGGCAAAGGCCTCGACCCGGTAACCGAGCGCGCGCTCAAGATCAGCCACGACTCCCTCGCCGCCCGGCCCCGACAGCACCGCTACCGCCCGGCGCTCCACACTGACGCGGACCGGTTCGCGCTCCCGGTCCCGACGATGGATGATCCAGAAGTAGAGCAGGAACGGCAGGGTTGCCGCGATGGTCCCGATGGCGCTGCGACCCTGGTAGAGGAATTCGATGCCAAACTCGCCGGCCAGAACGTTGCTAAGCAGGGTGTACAGCAAATAACTGAGGCTTCCGATCAGTGCCAGCGCGGTCGCGCCGAGGACGCTGAAGACGAAGATCTTGCGCGCCAGCGCGGACTGCTCGGCACCCCCGGATTGGCCGGCCCGCCGCTGGGCCAGCCGCCAGTAACCCAGGAAGACCGGCATCCCCACCAGCGCCAGCGCAATTGATTCCGCGCTGGCGTTCAGGCCCGAGCCGGCACCGACCAGAATGCCCTCATCGGAGCGGAGGAGCGATTCGACCAGTTGGTTGGCCGCGATTCCTACCGCCAGCGCCAGCGCGGCCAGTCCGAATCCGGCCAGCGGATAGGTGTAGACCCGCACCCGTGAGATGGCTCCCAGCGGCGATTCATCCGAATCGCCCCGCAGGACCGCGCGGTGGTAGAGCCAGATCGCCGATCCCATGGCGAGCGTGGCGATCCAGTTGGGCATAGTCGAAAAATGCTCCGCGGCCGTATCCGGCACGTCGCCGATCCACCAGCCAAGGAGCAGAATCGCGATTGCAGCCGCCGCGATCATTCCCACCAGATACCCACCCAGCAGGGCGGCCGCGTAAACGTAGGCCCCCCGCAGCGCCGAGTCTGAACCGCCGGCGCCAAATCGCAGCCAATGGGCGCCCCAGGCCCCCGAGCCGGTGACCGCCAGCGCCAGACCCGAGATCAATTCTTCACCCCAGAGCCGCCCACCCAGAGATAGCAATTCGCCGGTCCCGAATGCGGCCTGGTAGCCGGCGTCCAGGACCGCGAATACCGACATCCCCAACCCGCTCGCGCCGACGATCAGACCGACCGCGGCGGCCCCGTAAACGTAGAAACGCCGGATCGCCAGCGCGGGCGGGGATTCCGGTCCGGCCGCTCCCACCCGCCAGTGGTAGGCCCAAACCGCTCCCCATACGATCGCGAACGACCAGGACGAGGCGCTGAATTCGGAATCTCCGCCAATCCCCAGCAGCCAGCGCACGATCTCATATCCGACGACCAGCAGGAAAGTGCCGGCAATCGCCAGCACCAGGTACACGTACAGGCTGCGCAGCAGCGCCCGGGCCTCCTCCGGGCGTGATTGTGAGCGCTGGATGTGGCGCCAGTGGAATCCCCAGACCGCCAGGCCGACAATCGCCAGCGAGAGGCCGATCGCCAGCGGTTCGCGCGAGGAAGCGATCACCAGGTCGCCGAATACGCCGTCCAGGGCGAACTGGACGATGTAGTAAACGCCACCGACTCCGACCAGCAACCCAACCAGGGCGACCAGGTAGAAGTAGAGGCGCCGCACCGATACTGCCATCGGCTCCCCGCCCGCGGCGGCCCCGCCCTGGGACCGGCGGCGCGCAATCGCGACCACGATCGCCGCGACAACCGCCGCCGGCAGCAGCAGCGAGAGCGCCAGGAATGCCACTAGCTCGATTGGTCGGCTACCTCGCCGCGCCCGGCCCGGTCAAGTCGCCGGCGCCGATATCGGCTCGGGCGGGGGTTCCGGCTCCGGGCACTTGTAGAACGGCGGCGGGTAGTCGCTGAATCGCCAAGCGCCCGCGGGGTTGGCCAGCGCGTAGCGGCGTTCGAACGAGTGCTGTCCGGCGCCGAATGGTCCCTCAAACTCGGTCGTTGTCACCCGCACGGTCACGAACAGCGATTCCCCGACCATTTCACTGCCCTGCAGGGTGACTCGCTGGCCGGTTCGTTCTGCAAAGTGCATCGGCATGTTCTCGTCCAGCGGACAGGCCTGCCGGAGTTCTTCGGCCAGCAGCGCGTAGGCGCCGTCCCAGTCCCCCGCGGCGATCGCCGCCTCGTATTCCTGCACGACCGCTTCGGCCGACCCTTCGGGGAAGGTGGCCTCCTGCTCGGCCAGCGTCACCAACGCCGCCGTCAGCAGCAGGAGTCCCAGCAGCAGAGCCCCGCCGGCCGCCAGCAGGGTTCCGCGATTCTGTTTCAGACCGGCCACCGCCACCGCCTCCGTCGATCGTTTTTCACGCCCCTGAAACAGCTGCTCGCGGGGACTGGCAGATTCTCGGCATGCCGGGCCGCATCCGGAGCCGGTCGGCGCGGGCGGACAATAGCGTGCCGACCGGAAACCGAGAGTGAGCTTCCCGATGTCCCTGACGGTCTATGATTTCCGGACCGACATTGCCAATCTTCTTGTTTCGCCGCAGGTACGCGCCCGATTCATGCGCCTTGAACCCGGGGAGGTCGCTGCGGCCCACTCACACGATCTGGGCCAGGAGATTTTTCTGGTGCTCGCCGGCCGGGCCGAGTTCACGATCGACGGCGAGGTGGCCGAGGTGGGTCCGGGCCAACTCTGTTTCGCCCTGGTCGACCAGGTCCACACCGTCCGCGCGCTGGGTGATGCGCCCATGGTCATGTACCTGTCGGTGACCCCGCACATCCAGCCGACGCACACTTTCTGGGGGGAGGACGGGGAACGCCTGCCGCACCGCTTCGTGCCCTCGGCGGCCTACGACCACCCCACCGACACCGAAACCCCGCTGGAGGAAATGCTGGACCGCCTGCAGGCGGCAACCGGGGCGCTGCGGGAGGCGGCCGAAAACGCCGCCGCCGTTCTGTCTCGCGATTCCGGGGAACTGGCGGAGGCGATTGCGGCCGGCGACCTGGACGATGCCGACGAGCGGCGCGGGCGGATCTGGGACGCCCTGTACCAGATCCACCGCCGGTCGGCCGATCTGGCCGACATATGGAATCACGTCGCCCCGCGGGCGGGCCGGACATGACTCCGGCCGATTCCCGGGTCCGGATCGGGGTCGTCGGCTGCGGCGCGATCGCCCAGGTCCAGCATCTCCCGTTCCTGTCCGAGTTGGCCGAGGAATTCGATCTCGCGGCCGTCTGCGACGTGTCCGCCGGGGCGGCATCATATGCCTCGCGCCTCTATCACGTGCCCTTGAAGTTCACCGATCACCGCGAGATGCTGGCGGCCGACTTAGACGCGGTCCTGCTGTGCCATTCGGACCCCAAGACCGAAGCCGTCATCGACTGCCTGGAGGCCGGCAAGCACGTCCTGGTCGAAAAGCCGATTTGTTTTTCGCCCGGCGAATCGGCCGCGATAAACGAGGCGGTCGCAGGCTCGGGGAAAGTCGCCATGGCTGGTTACATGAAGCTCTACGAACCGGCGTTCGAACGCGCCCGGACCGAAGTGGCGGCGATGGAGGACGTGCGCTTAGTGCTGGTCAATCACCTGCATCCCAACAACGACCTGCACGTGGCCCAGTTCCGCACCCGGCGCTTCGACGACGTCCCCGCCGCGGCAATCGGGCAGAACCGGGCCGCCCGCGCCAAGGCCATTCACGATGCGATCGGGGCGGTTGAGCCGGCGGTCGTTGGAGCCTTCGGGATGCTTTCCGGGAGCCTGATCCACGATCTCTACGGGCTGCGCGCCTTGTTCGGGCGGCCCAAAAGGGTGGTCAGCACCGAGATCTGGCAGGGCGGGCGGGCTCTCTCAACCACTCTCCAGTACGGGCAGGGGTTTCGCTGCGTGGCCACCTGGGTCGACCTGCCCGACCTGTGGGACTTTCGCGAAACGTTGGAGGTCTACGGCTCCCGCCGGCGTGTCCTGGTCTCCTACGAGACCGGCTTTTCCCGTGCCCAATCAAAGCTCCGGATCCACGGCATCGACGAATCCGGCTCGACGTTTTCGACCGAACCGGCCCTGGCCTGGGAGAGCCCCTTCCGGCGCGAGCTGCGCCACTTCCATGAGTGCATCACGCAGGACGCCCGAATCCGTTCGCCGATCAGTGAAACCGGCGCCGATATTGATCTGATCATCGAAATCATCGGAGCCTTTCTAGATCGACCCGGGCAAGGGCATTGACCGAACTCGGCCGTGCCGATTTCCGGTATTCGGCAAGTGCGCGATCCAGTTTTGGTCCGCAAACGAACCCTACACGGCGGGTAACGGCCGTACGATCCTGCCCTCACCGGCCCCGCCGGCGAGGCAGCCATCGCCCGACTCGTTCGCAGTAATCGGCGTACTCGTCGCCGAACTGACGCGCCAGGCGCGGCTCCTCGTAATACCGGAGCGACACCGACAGTAAGGCAAATACCGCAGCGCCGTAAATCACCACCGCAATCGACCCGAAAAGCCCCGCCCAGCCGGCGATTACGGTCAGCACCGCCAAGTACATGGGATTCCGGACGTACCGGTATAGACCATGCGTTACCAGTCGCCTGGGCGCATCCATTGGCGCTGGCGTTCCCCGCCCGAACCGCACGAAGTCCCAGGTGCAGCGCGCGTACACGGCAATTCCCAAAGCGAATGCGGGTCCCGCGACAACGACCGCCGGGATGCCGACTACGGACCGGTCGCCGGCCAGCAGCAGCGGCACCAGCACCGCGAAAACGCCCTGCGAAACGACCGCGAAAACTGCGGATTTGAGGTAGAGCATCACCGCGCCCGCGCGGTCCGATCGGATTCGGCGGATTTTCCGGGCCGCTGGTCAGCCGGCGTCAACACCCAGCGTGAGTTCGTGGGCGCGGGCTCTCTCTTCGTCGACCGTGTCGAACCAATCCTGCAGCCTTCCGCTCATGCGTGCGACCCGGTCAGGGTGCTTGCCGGCCAGGTCGGTGCTCTCGAGCGGGTCGTCGGCGATGTTGTAAAGCTGCGGAGGTGGCGGGTCAGGGATCACCAGCTGGGGATCGGGATCGTCCATCAACCGGGTGACGTTTTCCGGTTGGTACTTGTATTCGATGTCGGTGTCCACATAGCGCTGGAAGGCCGCCTCGTCGGCCGTCGTACGGTAGCCGATGTCAAGTACCGGGCGCACCAGCTTCCAGTCGCCGTCGCGCATGGCGGCGTTGGTCTGGCCGATCGGCTGGTACATGTTCCACTGCCAGAAACGGGCCGGCGCCGACCAGGCGCCTTCTCCGCGCAGTTGCGCCAGCACGCTCGCACCGTCCAGCGGCAGGCCGCCGGGCCGCTCGATCCCGGCCGCCTCAAGCAGCGTCG
>CAYXKQ010000069.1:0-8867 GCA_964465715.1 uncultured Chloroflexota bacterium | reverse complement strand
ATGGGGGCGGGTTCTTGAGTTCGGCCCTGGGAGTTGCCTCGCAGTTCCTGCCGGAAGGCGTGACGGTCGCCTACCAGACCCAGCGCACCGGCCCCAATGTGCGGCACCGCACCGGCAGCGACGGTGCCGCGCTGCGGATGCCGCTTGTAGTGCTGGTCGACTCCGATACCGCCAGCGCGGCCGAAATCGTGGCGGCGGCGCTGGCCGACAATCGCCGGGCCCCGCTGGTGGGGCAGCAGACCTACGGCAAGGGCTCGGTGCAGCTGAGTTTCGACCTCTCCGACGATTCGCTGGTGCGGGTAACGGTGGGCAAATGGCTCACCGCCGGGGGTATTCCCATCGATGGCGCCGGCCTGGAGCCGGACGTGACGGTCGCCGAATCTTCGCAGCGTGACCCCAACGACGACGATCTGGCCCTCGCCGAAGCACTGCGCCTTATGCGCGCCGATGCCGGTTGCTGCCTGATCCAGGACGCGGCGGCCTGACGGTGGCGCACTCGCGGGGCGGCGGCATGGAGGCGTTCATGGAGCCGGACACCGGTCCGGCGCACGCCATCCTGGATCCGCTCATCGAGGGCCTGATTGGGGAGCTCCCGGTTTGCCAGTTCTCCACGCGCCGTTTCATCGCGGTATTCATCGCCGACCCCGAGCGCGCCGAGGCCTACAAGGCGGCCCTGAAGACGCTCGGCGACGACCCCGATCTGGGGCTTATGGCCCTCCACGGCCAGGTCATCTCGGTCGCCCTGCGCAACGACCGGCGGCTCAAATTCGCCGGGTTCGTGCGCGAGAACGAGCCAGAACATGTCGACCCGTTCTGCCACAGTTCCTGGTGGCGCAAGGAGGAATGATCCCGGCCGAGGATCCGGGAAGGGCGGTCGCGTTCTTTCTGCGAGTAGATCCCGCGGCGCTGGCCGAACTGGGATCCCAACCTCCGCCGGCGTCCGTATTGCGCGGAGGGATCGCCGCCCTGGCCGGATTCGCGCTCACCTATCTGCTGCTGTCCGCCGTCGCCTGGATCGTCCTGGGCGGATTGGGCATCGACGTCAGCCCGTACTCGATCCTTGGAATCGGCGCCGGACCGCTGGTGGCCGCCTGGCTGGGTGCCTTGTTGGCGCTGCCCCTGATCCGCACGCTCACGCCGCACCTGCCCGGACTGGCGACGCTGGGGGCCTACGCCCTGCCCGGCGGGGCCCTGCTGTCGCTGGTTTTCATCTGGTCGGCCCGCGCCCGGATCGAGATCGCGACCGCGTGGGGCGATACCGCCCGCCCCTGGCTGCTCAGCGACCTGCAGGCCCTGCTGGGCCGCGAGGAACAGTTCTGGGCCGCCGCGTTCGCCGCCGTAATGGCCGCACTCCTCCTGGCGATCCCGTTGTGGCTGCGGATCTGGCTTCGCCTGAGCGCGACGCGGACCGATCCCGGTTCCGAGTTCGCCCCCGTCAATCCGGATTTGATCGCCTATCACGATCGGGTGCGCGCCACCCGGGTCGAGGCGGGCGAACTGAGCCAGCGGCCGCGCGCCGATTTGCCGGCCCTGGCCGGGCGCGACGATATCAGCGTGGTGGAGCGCGACCGCAGCCGCCGCATGCCGTCCTGGCTGGCTGCGACCGCCGGGGCCAATTCCGTGCTGGGTAAACCCGCGCTGGCCCTGTTTCTGATTTGCCTGCTGCTGCGAGCCTTCTTTACCGACCCTGGCCTTGAGCGCTTCCCCAACAACGAAACGGCGGTGTTTCAGCTGGGCGAAGGGCGGGCATCGCGGACGCTCACGGTGCCTCTGGGACCGGGGGTTTCCGGTGTGCGGCTGTTCGCCCTGTCCGGCAGCGGGGTGGTGGACATATTCGTCCCGGCGAAGTTCGAACGCGACCCGGAGAGTTTCAGTTTTCTCAGGGCCGCCGAATCGGTCCCGCCGCCGAGCATTGACGTGGACCTGGCCGGGCCGGAGACGGGCCGGGGCGAGATTGTTCTGCGGAACCGTTGGCCGGGCTCGGTCCGCCTGGAATTGCGGGTCCTGCAGCAGTTCAGCGATGGAGAGCTGGTCCTGTCAGCAGCCCTGGCGATCGCCAGCGCGCTGATGATCGTTTCCGGAGCGGTGTTGGGGGTCCTGGGACTTGCGAACCTGCGGTCCTACACGTCGGGTTAGATGAATCGCGAACGCCCCTGGCAGGTGCTGGTGCTGGCGGCACACTGGCCCGGCGAATCGCGCGACGCGCTTCTTCAGGCCGCCACCGCTGCGTCGGACTTGGCCGTTGTGGTCGCGAACACACGGCTGCTATACCCGCACGGGTCGTTGCCGGGCAAGGGTAGCAGCCAGGACCCGTTCTCCCGGCTGGAATCCGAACCCGATTTTGGGCTGGTGGGCCTGCCGGCGCCGGGCTGGTCTGCCCGCACCCGCCGGATAGGGTTTGCATTCAACGCGTTCCTTTACGCGAGCGCGCTGTCGGGCCCGCAGCTGCTGCTGGTCTCCGATCTCCTGGTCTGGTCCTGGCTCGGTTGGTTCCTGCGCCGGCGCCGCAAGCGCCTGGTGCTGGAGTTGACCGGCGATTCCTCCGCCGGTCCCGGATGGTTACGCGCCGCCGCCCAGGCGGATGCGGTGGTGGCCAGCAGCGAAGTTCAGTTCGAGGCGCTGGCCGATGTGGGAATTGAGACCTCGCGGATTTTTCTGACCTCCGACCGGCAGGCGATGGCGCGCCAATTGCTGGGTTAATCGGTGAAGGATCGGCGCCGACGCTCCCAACCAGTCGCATAAGATTGTTCAACACTGCTGCGGCGAGGCCCATCCACGCGCGGCCGCCGGCGTCATAATCCCGACAAAGCGAGTCTCTGTTGCCCCGATTCAACCGTTTGCTATCGCGTCCGCTGGCCGTCATACTGCTCCTGGCGCTGGCCAGCACCGTACTAATCGCCTGCGAAACCCAGGCCGAGACCGAGGCCCGCGAAGCGCAGGAACTCGCCGACCTGGGAACCACCGGCGACTCCTTCATGCAGGCCATCGTCGCCGAGGGCCCCGATTCGCAAGCGGCCAACGAGATTCTCTCGACCAAGGCCCAGCTCTACTACGTCGACAGCGACGAGTTCGGCGACCTGATCGCCTACCTGTCCATCGGCGCCTACACGGGCGTGGACTTGACCGGCTATGAAGTGGTCACGTCCGAGCGCAACAAGAGCAAGGGCCGCGTTCTGGTGAACTTCAATTACGCCGACGGCGGCACCGCCCAGACCTACCTGGGCGCCCTGTACGTGGGCGAGCGCGGCAGCAAGGAATGGGTTATCGACGCCATCGGCGACGGAGTCGACCTATTCATTCCGGGCGACGTCAACTTCTAAATTTCCGGCCCCCGGGCCACTCTTGCTGCAAAAATGGACGCGGCAGTCTGCGCCCGTACCCAGCAAGAGTTCTGAACCGATGAAGATCGTCATCGCCAGCGAAGGCATCTCCGAGAGCATCGACCGCGTGCGGGCGGCTCACCCCGACGTCGAAGTGGTCGTTCCCGGCAGCGACGCTGAATTCGCGGCGACGGTGGGTGATGCCGAGGTGGTGTTCGATCCATTACGGCGCCCTGACGGACTGGCCGCCTGCAAGTCGGCAAAGTGGATCCAGACCGGCGGCGCCGGGGTCGAAAAAGCGCCGCTGGGTGAAGTCAGGGACCGCGAGATCACCCTCACCAACGCCGCCGGCGTGCATGCGATTCCGGTGGCCGACACCGCTTTGGCGCTGTTGCTGGGGATTGCCCGGCGGGTGAACTGGGCGGTGCGCAACCAGCTGGCCCACCGCTGGGCGCCCGAGCGCGCGACCTACGAACTGGTGGGCAAGACCGCCGGACTGATCGCGCTAGGCGGGATCGGAATCGAGGTCGCGCGGCGCCTGAAGGGTTTTCAGATGCGGGTCATCGGGGTCGACGTGGACCCCGGCATCACATCCGAATTGGTGGACGAGGTGCGGCATGTTGACGAGCTTGGCTGGCTGCTGGGCCAGTCGGACGTTGTCGTGGTCTGCGCGCCGGACACTCCCGCCACCCACCACATGTTCAATTCGGAAACCTTCGCCCAGATGAAACAGGGTTCGATCTTCGTGAATGTGTCCCGCGGGGGACTCACCCGCACTCCCGATCTGATCGCGGCTTTGGATTCGGGCCATCTCTGGGGCGCCGGACTCGACGTCGTCGACGAGGAGCCGCTGGGCCAGGGAGACCCGCTCTGGCGGCGCGAGGACGTACTGATCACTCCCCACATTGGCGGCGCCTCCACCGCCCGCGACGAACGCCTGGCCGACCTGTTCATCGACAACATCGGCCGCTACAAGTCGGGCCGGCCGCTGCGAAACGTCGTGGACCTCGGCGAGGGCTACTGACACCCGCCGAGCGGGTGGTTCATCGGCGAGCGGTCGCCGACGCCGTCAACTGACCGGCATCGCCCGGCGTGGCGCGACGTAGCGCTCGTCGGTCCCGCAATCGACCAGGAATTCGATCAGCAGGCGCTTTAACCGTTCGGCCTGTTCGGGGTGATCGGCGATCACATCGTGCTCGTGCCGCGGGTCTGTGTGGTCGTTGAACAGCATAGGGGTCAGGGCAACGTCGTTGGCCCGCTCGTGGCGCAAAACGCGTTCGCGGGCCGGAATCCACCATGGATCGCGCAGCGTCGCGGTCCCCCCGCCGTAACCGGATATTGCAACCGGCGATCGATCGGTGACCGCCCCTCCCAGGTAGAGGCTCCAGCCATCTGAAGTTACCCGCGCCGGCCGGCCGGCCACTTCGGCGATGATCGAATGGGCCGAGATCGCCGCCGGTCTCACCTGGTCCTGCGAGCCGTTCATCAGGCCGACAAGCGAGCGGCCCGCCAATTCGTCTGGAATCTCGAGCCCGGCCAGTTCGAGCAGGGTCGGAAGAATGTCCTGAGGGTGGGCGTAGCCGCCAACCGTGCTGCCGGGGCGGGTTACGCCGGGGACGTGGGCCACCATCGGGATATGCGAGACCTCCGGCCAGAGCGGTATGGCTTCGCCGTATCCGCCCAGGCCCAGGTGCTTGCCGATGATGCCCTTCTCGCCAAACAGGTATCCGTGATCTGACACGATGATGACCGCGGTGTCGTCCAGCAGGTTCAGGGTTTGGAGAGTGTCGAGCAGGCGTCCGAACCAACGGTCCACCATCGCGACCTCGCCGCAATAGTGCGCGTGCGCCGAAAGAAGCTCCTCGGGCTCCAAAAAATTGGAAACGTGGTCGTAGGCAGGAAAGGTCATCCTCTCGCGCATGGACGGGTAGAACTTCTCCACGTACCAGTCCGGCGGGTCCCAGGGCTCGTGCGGGTCGAAGGTGTCAACCACCAGGCAGAACGGCTTGTTGCCGCGGTTGCGCTCCAGCCAGTTGGCGGCGCGCCTGAAAGTCATCGGCGCAAAGTAATCCTCTTCCTGGCGGGCGGCCAGGGTGGTGCGCGAATGGTTGCGCCAGGAGTTCACGGTGGCCCGGATCTTGGCGACGTCGAACGGAGGTTTCAAATCTGAATCGGGCGGATCGAGCCGCACGGCGTCGTTTTCCTGGCCCCGCACCCAATCGAACGCGCCGAACCCGCGCGAGTAGTTGAATCCCTGCCTGAAGATGTGCGGGGTGTCGGCGACCAGCATCGATCTGTAATCGGCTTCCGCGAGGTATTCGGCGAGGGTCACCTCGTCGGCCGGCAGCGGCGCCCACTCGTGGTAGGTAAAGACCGGCAGGCCGGTCAGCATTTCGTGACGGTTCAGAACCGTCGGAAATGACGAAACGTAGTAGTGGTCAAAGCGCGCCCCCATGCGCGCCAGCCGGTCGATATTGGGGGTTTCGACTCTCCACCGGCCGCCCGACGCCCACCTATCTGGTTGATCCTGATAGCAACTGACGTGATCGCGCCGCAACGTATCGGACACCACTACCACAAAGTTCATGAACCGCGCTCTTTCGCCGCCAAGCCGAATTTCAATTTAAAGCCCGGCGCGGCCGCGCGCGGCAATCGGCCGGGTGCCAGTTGGGCCCCGTGCGTTCGTTTAGGGGTTTAGCAGGACTTTCCCGGTCGTACGTCGGCCCTCGAGCATGTCGTGGGCGGTCTTGGCCTCGGCGAGCGGGTATTCGAATTCGATCCGCAGCTTGAGCTCGCCGGCGGCGATCCAGCCGAACACTTCGGCCGAGCGTCGCTCGAATTCCGGCCGCGTGGAAATGTAGTCAAACAGCGAGGGTCGGGTCAGGTACAGCGAGCCCAGACTGTTCAACAGCAAGGGCTCGATCGGGTCCGGGGCCCCGCTGGCGTTGCCGAACAGGGCCAGCATCCCGCGGCGCTCCAGCGATTTCAGGCTGCCTATCGCGGTGGTCTTGCCGACCCCGTCGTAGGCGACCGCCACGCCCTGTCCGTCGGTAATCCGCTCGACTTCGGATTCGAAATCGGATTCGGTGTAGTTGACCACCTCGTCGGCGCCGGCGGACCGGGACAGCTCGGCTTTTGCCGGATTTGAAACGGTGGTAATGACCTTGGCGCCTATCAGCTTGCACATCTGGGTCAGCAGCAGGCCGACCCCGCCCGCGCCGGCGTGGATCAGGCACCACTGGCCGGCCTGCAACGGGTAGGTGCTCTTGCAAAGGTAGTGGGCGGTCATCCCCTGCAGCATCGCCGCCGCCGCGTCGCGCAGACTGACTCCCTCGGGAATCTTGACCACCTGCGCGGCGGGCGCCAGCAGGTATTCGGCGTAGGAGCCCGATACCGAGGACCAGGCAACCCGGTCGCCAACTTTCAGCCCTTCCACTTCGTTACCGATCTCCGCAATGGTCCCGGCGCCCTCCAGGCCAATCACCAGTGGCAGGTCGAGAGGGTACAGTCCGGTGCGGTGGTAGGTGTCGATGTAATTGACGCCGGCGTGACCGACTTTGATCAGGACCTGTCCGGGCCCGGGTTCGGGTATGGGTAGATCGACGAGAGCGAGGGTGTCGCTCCCGCCGAAAGCGGAGATCTGAATCGCGTGCATGATGATTGATTCCTGCTGGGCCAGCGGTCCGGGCGCCGCGGTCGCGCCCGGCCCAATTCCTAAATAGATTAAGGGGCTGGCGGGCACGCTCTTCGACTGGGCGCGGCGCCAGGTCCTGATCAAGCGAAGGAAAGGCCAATGTCGCTATTCCGCGTCGGGGTGATCGGTTGCGGTGCGATCGCCCAAATCATGCACCTGCCCTACCTGCGCGAACTTGACGACCGGTTCGAGATTGCCGCGATCTGCGATCTTTCGCCTTCCTTGCTGGCCTACATCGGTGATCGCTACGCGGTCCCGCGCCGCTACCAGGACCATCACGAGTTGATCGCCGATCCGGAGATCGACGCGGTCCTGATCCTCAGCGGCGGAGATCACGCGGCGGTTGTCATCGAGGCGCTGGCGGCCGGTCGCCACGTGTTGTGCGAGAAGCCGCTTACCTACACCGTCGCCAACGCCCGGGCGGTCGCCGCCGCCCAGGCGAGATCGTCTGCCCGGCTGCTGATGGGGTATTCGGTCGCTTTCGACCCGGCCGTGCAGGCGATCAGGCGCGAGTTGGCCACCTGGGACCGAATCGACTATGTCTCTCTGCAGGTCTGCAATCCGGAAAACACCGCAACCTATGCGCACCTGGACGTGCGGAGTTTTGACGATACGCCCGACTGGGCCCGAGGGGCGACCAGTCTCCTGGATGATTCCAACCCGGTAATGGGGCAGATCGAATCGGTGATCGGGGCATCGCCGGACGCGGCGATGGCGCAGGCGTTCTTCACCCTGCACGGCTCCTGCATCCACGAGACCTACACGCTACGTTTGCTGCTGGGCGAGGGCCCCGAGATCATCGACGCCCGGGCCTGGGATCAGGGCCGCTGCCTGGCGATGACTCTCAGTTACCCGGATGAGGTGCTGGTCCAGCAGAGCTGGATATTCAATCACGACCTGATCGATTACCGGCAGGCACTGGTCGTAGTGGGAGGATCAAAACGGCTCGAGGCGCATTGGCCATCGCCTTATCACCCGTCGGCGCCGACCCGCTTTCAGGTCCGCGAAATGAAGGACGCGGCGGTTATTGCCCGGACCGTTCAGGCCTCCTACGAGGAATCGTTCAAGCTCGAACTCTTGCATTTCCACGACGTCTGCTGCGGCCGCGCCCAGCCGCTTCATGATGCCCGGCACGCCGTCCTGGACACCGCCCTGTTGAATCGCGCCGCCCGGTTGGTCCACCAGAACAAGGCCTAACCCTCGTCAGGGTCCGGGTCGCGCTCGGGGACGAATTGGTGCAACTGGATCGTTTCCAGAGTGTCCTTGTCTAGAACCTGCAGGCCCTTGCCGAAGTCGATGGCCGCAAATAGCAACTGTCCCTCGGCGTCAGGCCAGATCCACATCGCGGGGCTTTTGATGTCGGCATAGCGTACTCGACCGGTATCCAGGTCGATCATGGCGACGCTGGGGTACTTGTAGTTGACTCCGTAAATGCGGTTCCGCGAGGGATCGAAGGTCAGCGTGATCAGATTGGCGGCGAAGGGAATCGAGTCGCCGACGGCACCGCTGGCCAGATCGAGCGGAGTCAGGCTGTCTTTTATCGCCGAACTCATCCAGAGCGTTCCGGTAGTCGGGTCCAGGGTCGTGGCCGATATGTATTCGGGCAGACCCCCGATCGTGCGCACTGACATCTGATCGGCGGTGTCGAATACCCGGAGTGTCCGTGACCACCAATTCAGCACGAATACGTGGGTTCCGCTGGGGTCCATGAGCGGAGCCAACTCGCGGCCGTCCAGTTCTATCTCGTGGACCAGCCGGTCTGTGTCCGGGTCGTAGACGAACAACACGCGCCTCCGCTGGAAGGCGTTGTCTTGCGCGTAGATGTACTCGTAGGTACCGTCGCTGCCCAGATA
>CAYXKQ010000068.1:0-8886 GCA_964465715.1 uncultured Chloroflexota bacterium | reverse complement strand
GGGCGGATCATCACGACCCGCGTCAGCGGTTCGACCACCGGGTCCGGGAGCGGCCTGCGGCCGGTTGGAGTGGATGCGGCCCGCGGCGCGGTGCAGGTGTTGAACCTTACCGAACAGATTCTGCAGATACCCGCCGGCACCGTGCTGGCGACCGAAGACGGGCGCCGCTACATCCTGACCAGCGGTTTCTCGCTGCCCACCCAGGCGCAGTTGCGGGCGCTGGGGGAGGACCTCGGACCCGCGGCGGATCCGGCGCTCCCGGACGGGGGAACCGGCCCGGAAGATGATCCGGGCGCGGACGCGGCGCTGGCAAGGGCCCTGGAGGGAATCGCGGTTGCCGGTACCTACGGCGAATCCCCGGACGACCCGGACCGGCTGGCGGCGATCGTTGACGCAGGAGCGATGCGGGTTCCGGTTGCGGCCGAGCGGGCCGGGGCCGGGTCGAACCTGGCCGCCGGCAGCGGGCTGCGGGCGATCGGCCCCTATGGCGCCCTTCTGCAGCTGGTCCTGCGCGAACCGCTGACCGGCGGCGTCGACCGGCCGGAGGGGTTCGTGACCGAATCCGAACGCCAGACCGCCCTGCAGGATCTGCAGGCCCGGCTGCGCGCCCAGGCCGAAGCCGAGCTGTCGGCGCAACTGGTGGCGGGGGACTACGGCCAGGTACTGCCCGAGTCCGAACTGCGGCCCGCCTATACGACCCGCTATCTGACGATCCGCGAGCCCGGCGGCGGGGTCTCGTTCGAGTACGAAGTCGATTTGGAACTCCAGGCCACCGTCTTCCGGCGCGCCGACCTTGAGGAGCTGGCGCAACTGGAATTGACCGGGGCCCGGCTCGATCCGGTCCCCTACCGGATGCTGCCGGGCACGCTGCAGCTGAATGAACCGAACCTCTCGGTCACCCTCGGCAACACGGTCGCGGTCCAGTACGAGGCGGCCGCGCGGATCGAGCGCCTGATCGATCCGGGGGCGGTTCGCGAGCAAATCGCGGGGTTGAGTTTTGATGAGGCCTTCGCTTACGTAAATTCGATCGACGGGGTCGCGCGCTCCGATCTGCGAATCTGGTCGCCGTTCGGGGACGCGGTGACCTGGCTTACTCCCCGGATCGAGGTCGACATTGCCGCCGACGGCTAATCCACGGGTAATCGTCGCGCTCGACGTGTCCGGCCGCCGGATCGGCGTGGCGCGGTGCGACCCGACCGGTACCCTGGTCTCCCCGCAGGGCGTGATCGACCGCCGCAGCAGCCAGGGCGGCCGGCGCCGGCTGGACCGGGTTCTGGACGAGCAGGCCGCCGACCTGATCCTGGTCGGGCTGCCGCTGGACCGCGACGGCCGACCGACCGTCCAGTCAGAGCGCATCCGCAGCCAGGCGCGGCACCTGCTCGAGGGGCGGCCCGAGCGGATCGAATTCTTCGACGAGAGCTTCACCACCGCCGAAGCAAATCACCGTTACGCCGACGATGCCGACGACTCGCACGCGGCGGCGGTCATGCTGGAGCACTACCTGCTTTCCCGCGCCGGAGGCCGGCAATGAGCGCGCGAACGCTGCAGATCGCAGCCCTCAGCCTGATCGCGGCCGCCCTGATTGCATATCTTGCCTACTCGGCCGCCAGCCTGCTCACCCGACCGCCCGCCGCGCGCACCGATTCCTCGGTCCTTTTCACCGTCCAGCCGGGCGATACCCTGAGCGAGATCGCCACCCGCCTGCAGGATGAAGACCTGATCATTTCCGACCTTGTTTTCCGCCTGGCGCTGGAACGACGCGGGTCGGTGCACAGCCTCCAACCAGGGCAGTACGTCCTGCGACCCAGCATGAGCATGGACCAGGTCATCGACGAGCTCCAGCGCGGCCAGGTGGCCGACCGCGTGGTGACCGTGATCGAAGGCTGGCGCGGCGAGCAGATCGCCGAACACCTTGAGGCGCTGGGGGCGTTTTCGGGCGCCGACTTCCTGGAAGTAATCGGCTCCGGCCCGGACCAGTTCCCGCACGATTTCCTGCCCGACCAGGCCACCGCGACCTCGCTCGAGGGCTACCTGTTTCCGGACACCTACTTCGTCGGGGCCCAGACCACGCCGCGAGAATTCGTCCGGTTCATGCTGGATCGGTTCGGCCAGGTTTACGGCGTCCAGGAGCGCCAGGCCGCCGCGGCCGCCGGACTCTCAGACCATGAGGTGGTGATCCTGGCTTCGATCGTCGAACGCGAGGCTCAGTTGGAAGAAGAAAGGGCGGTGATCGCCAGCGTCTACCTGAACCGGCTGGAACAGGGAATGCTGCTGCAGGCCGATCCGACGGTGCAGTTCGCGGTCTCCGGCGGCGCCGAACTGGGATGGTGGAAAGACCCGCTGACGCTGGCCGATCTACAGTTCGATTCGCCCTACAACACTTACCTTTACGCGGGCTTACCGCCGGGCCCGATCGCCAATCCCGGGGCAGCCTCGATCAGGGCGGTGCTCGAGCCGGCCGAGACCAATTACCTGTTCTTCGTGGCCCGCGGCGACGGCTCGCACGCCTTCTCCGAAACTTACGAGGAACACCAGCAAAACATCGCCAGATTCCAGTCCAGGTGAATGCCGATGCCGATTACCGAAGCACGCTGTCAAAAGGTCACGGAGAAGACCTCCGAGCTCGGCCTGGATGGACTGCTGATCACGACCGCCCCAAATCGCCGGTACCTGTCGGGCTTTTCCGGTTCGGCCGGGTCATTGCTGGTCGCCGGAGGGCGGCGCGAGCTGTTCACCGACGGGCGCTACACCGTCCAGGCGGCGCAGCAGGCCCAGGGCTTCGGCATCCATATCGCCAGCGCCAATCCGGCCCTGCGGGCAGTCAATTTCGCGCGCGATAACGGTCTCCGGCGGATTGGGTTCGACGACGCAGACGTATCGGTGAACCTCTTCCGGCGCCTGGAGGCGATTCAGGGCGTTGAACTGGAGCCGGCCGGCGGGCTGATCGAGGAGCTCCGGCTGACCAAAGACGAAAGCGAGCTGGAGCTGATGCGTCGCGCGGTCAGGATCGCCGACGAGGTCATGGCGCTGGCCGAGAAATCGATCAAGCCGGGGGTGACCGAACGATCGGTGGCGGCCAGGATCAATGCCGCCTTCGTCGAAGCCGGCGCCGACGGTCCGGCGTTCGAAACGATCGTGGCCGCCGGACGCAACTCGGCCCGCCCGCACCATGAGCCCTCGAATTACGTGATCGCCGCCGGGGACCCGGTTGTCGTAGACATGGGCGCGCTCGTCGACGGGTATCACTCCGACATAACCCGCACGTTCTGCGCCGGCGGCCGGACCCCCGGTTTCATGGTGGTTTACGACACCGTGCTGGCCGCCAACCGCGCCGGGGTCGGGGCGGCAGCGGCCGGGACTTTGTGCGCCGCGGTCGACACGCGCGTGCGATCTGTCATCGAGTCGGCCGGCTTCGGCGAGTACTTCGACCACGGCCTGGGACACGGCGTGGGCCTTGAGATTCACGAGGGACCGCGCCTGGCACCTGGGTCCGCGGCGGTCCTGGAATCGGGCATGGTGCACTCGATCGAACCCGGAATATACTTGCCCGATTGGGGCGGAATCCGTATCGAGGACCTGGTGCTGGTGGACGCCGAGCACCCGCAGACGCTGTCCCAGTACCCCCGCTGAGGGACCCCCGACTAGCGAGGCCAACCCATGCTTTCTTCCAATGACGTTCGCGCGGGCATGATCCTTAGCCTGGACGGCGAGCGCCAGCAGGTCGTTGACGCGCGGCACCAGAAAATCGGCCGCGGCGGCGCCAAGCTGAACGTGCGTTTGCGCAATCTGGCCACCGGCGCCACGACCGACCGTTCGTTCCCGGCCACGCGCCGCTTTGAGCGGGTCCGCACCAGCACCCGCAAGGCCCAGTTTCTCTATTCGGATTCCTCGGGACACCACTTCCTGGACATGGAGAGTTTCGAGGAGCTGGTGCTGAGCGACGAAATGCTCGGTGACGGCAAGGACTTCCTGGTCGCCGAGCTCATCATCGAGTTGATGGCCGACGGCGGGGACATCCTCTCCAGCCAGTTTCCGCCGACCGTCGAATGCGCGGTCGTGCAGACCGACCCCGGGCATCGCGGCGACACCGCCACCGGAGTTACCAAGCCAGCCTTGCTCGACACCGGGCTGACGGTTCAGGTGCCGCTGTTTATCACCACCGGCGAAACCATCGTCGTCTCCACCGCCAACGGTCAGTACCTGGAGCGGGCGCGACGATGAACTCCAGCGTGCGACGCTCGGACTGGAATCGTCTGCTTGACGAGGCATTGCCGGCCATCCTGGAGTCGGTTGCCGGGACCGACGTGGAGGAAGTGACCCTGACGTCCGCGGACGCCTCGATCCGGGTCCGCCTGCAGGCCGACCCGGTGGTCAATCAGGAGCAGAGCGATTCCGCCGCCGCCGAGGCCGACGGGGCGACGGTGACGGTGGTCCTCTCGCGCAATGTCGGGGTGTTTCGGCGCGGCGAGGACGCCGAGGGTGAAATGGCGGTGGCGATTGGATCGCAGATCGAGGCCGGCCAGACGATCGGGTTCATTGACACGCTCGACCACTACCACCCGATCGGAGCGGTGAAGGCCGGCGAACTGCTCGGCTTCCTGGTGGAGGATGGGGCGCCGGTCGAATACGGCCAGGAACTGGCTCGGATCCTGCCGCGCTGAGCGCCGGTTTGGAAAGTCAGCCTGCGCGGCTTAGCAGGCGACCCCGCAGACGGGCAAGGCGCCCGGCCAGACTTTCGTCCCAGACCACCAGCAGCTGCGAGGCGGTAAAGATCGACGAATAGGTGCCGACCGCAATCCCGATCAGCAGCGCGAGGATGAACTCGCGGATGGTCGGCCCGCCCAGCAGCAGCAGGGCCGCCAGGACGAATATCGCCGTTATCGATGTATTCAGGGACCGGTCCAGCGTCTGGTTCAGGGAGAAATTGACGATCCGAGCAAAGCCGGCCCCCCGGTAACGGGCCTGGTTTTCGCGGATGCGGTCGAAGACGACGATCGTATCGTGCACTGAAAATCCGGCCACCGTCAGCGCGGCGGTCACGAACATCGAATCGACCTGCAGGCCCATGACCTGTCCCAGCACGGCGAACGTTCCGAGGAGGATGAGGACGTCGTGCACCAGCGTCAGGACCGCGATCAGGCCGTAGCGGAAAGAGTTCTCGATGCTGCGGAAGCTCCAGGTCAGGTACAGCAGGATTGCGATCGAGGCCCCGGCGACCGCCAGGGCCGCATTGCGGGTCAGTTCGGCGCCGATAACCGGCCCTACGAAATCGAACGAAATCAGTTCGAACGCCGGATAGGCGCGGGAGAGGATCTCCTCCATGCGGTCTTTTTCGGCATCGGTGAGTTCGGCGGTCCGGATCAGGTAGGTCGAACCGTCGGAAGCCTGCACCTCGGCGCCGGGGATCTGGTCGCTGAGCAGCGCGGTTTCGATCGCGTCGCGTTCGCCCTCCACTCCCAGTTCAACCCGGGCCAGGCTGCCGGACGTGAAATCGATCCCCAGATTCACTCCGACCGCCAGCAGCAGCGCCAACGATATGAGCACCAAGGCCGCCGATATGGCCAGCAGCAGCCGGCGGGGGGCGATCAGGGGAATCATCTTCTCGTCAGGCCCCGCCGCGGTCGGGGGTCTTGACCCCGAACAGGTCGGCCGGATTCCAGGCGCGGGCGCGGACCAGCAGCAGCAGGATGGTCCGCGAAACCGAAATCGCCGAGAACATCGAGATCAGCACCCCGATCCCCAGGGTCAGGGCGAACCCTTTGACCAGCCCGGTCCCGAAGTACCAGAGAACCGTGCAGGTGATCAGGGTGGCGATGTTGGAATCGCGGATCGAGGTCCACGCGCGGCGGAAACCGATGTGGATCGAACGGTTCAGCGACACGCCGTTGCGCAGCTCCTCGCGGGTCCGTTCGAATATCAGGATGTTGGCGTCCACCGCCATTCCGATCGAGAGGATGAAACCGGCGATTCCGGCCAGGGTGAGGGTGACCGGGATCAGCTTGAATACCGCAAACACCAGCAGGGCGTAGATCACCAGCGCCAGCGCCGCCACCACGCCGGGGAGCCGGTAATAGGCAATCATGAAGATCGCCACCATAACGAACCCCACCAGCCCGGCCCGGATGCTCTTGTCCAGCGATTCGGCACCGAGGGTGGGTCCGACGGTGATATTGCGGATGACTTCAAGCGGCACCGGCAGGGCGCCGTAGCGCAGCTGGATAACGACGTTGCGGGCTTCCTGGAGGCTGTCGAATCCCTCAATCACCCCGCGGTTCTCGATCCGGTCGTTGATCACCGCCGAATTGATCACAGTGCCGTCAACCAGGATCGATAGGAACTGGCCGATGTGGGATCCGGTGTAGGCGCCGAATTTGCCGGCCCCGGCGTCGTTGAGTTCGAACTGGACGATGCCGTTGCCGATCTCGTCGTAAACCAGATCGGCGTCCAGAAGGTCGGGCCCTGAAATCACCAGCTCGTACGTGCCATCTTCAACATCGACGAAAGACCCCACCGGCAGGGACTGAAACTCGGTGCCGATCACGTCCAGGCGGCCGGTCTGCCTGAAGAGCGCGATAGCCTCGTCGGGATCCTCGATCCCGGGCAATTCGACAATTACCCGGTCGGAGCCTTCCAGCTGGACCTGCGGCTCGGCCACGCCCAGGGCGTTGACGCGGTTCTCCAGAATCTGGCGGACCGCCTCCATCGCGTCCTCGTCGACGACCTGGCCCTCGACCGGATTGGCCTGGAACGCCACGTGCAGCCCGCCCTGCAGGTCGAGCCCCTGGCGGAATTCCAGCTGGCTAAGGTCCCGGCCGGCAACCGTGATGCCGAACCCCGGCGTACCGGGCAGGTCCACGTAGATGGCGAAGGCGACGAGGGCTGCTATGCTGGCCGCCAGGACGATTAAGCGTCTGCGCAAGGGCTCGGATCGGGGGAATGGGAAATTTCGTGTCGGGCGGCCGTTTTCGTGGCCCAGTGGGCATTATCTGATAAGGATCGGGACCGGGCGAGAAAGGTTGGTGATATCCCCCTATGGCGAACGTCGAATTCCGGGACCGGGCCGACGCCGGCCAGCGCCTGGGAGAACGCCTGCTGGCCGAGGGGCTGGGGCAGTCCGGGATTTACGGCATCCTGCGCGGCGGGCTGGTCGTGGCTCACCACGCCGCCCTGGTGACGGGGGCTCCGGTGCGGGCGGTCGCGGCCAGCAAGCTGCGCGCCCCCGGGCAACCGGAGCTGGCGATCGGCGCGGTTACCGCCGAGGGACCGATATTTCTGGACCAATCCGCTATCGAGCACCTGGGGATCGGTCCTCAATACCTGGAGGGCGAGATCCGCGGGCGCCGGCGCAAGGCCGCCGCCAGCCAGGCCCGGTTCGGCCGAATCGAGGCCGACCGCCTGCCCGAAATCGGCGTGGTCGTCGACGACGGCCTGGCCACCGGCGCGACCGCGATCGCCGTCGGCCGGCTGCTGCGCTCGCTGGGAGCGGGCCGGCTGGTCGTGGCCGCTCCGGTGGCGCCGCGGGCGACCCTGCTAAAGCTCGCGGGCGGCGAATTCGATGAAGCAGTCTGCCTGCACTCGCCGCAGCGGTTCTGGGCGGTGGGCCGATTCTTCGCCCGATTCGAGGCCGTACCAGAAGCACAATTGGAGGAACTGGCGCGCTGCCGGAACGAGTCGTCAGCCGACTCCCGGTAACCGCCGTCGAATCCCGCGCTGCGGTACGAAACAGGGAGACAGCGGCCGATGAAATTTGGGAGCGGAGATCACCAATTCGAACTCGTTGAGGGCTGGCCGCAACGCCCCGAGAACCTCGAACTGGGTTGGATCGGGGGAATCGGAGTTACCAGCAGCGGGCGCTGTTACGTGTACAACCGCGGTGATTTCCCGATGGCCGTGTTCGAAGCCGAAAGCGGCGCCTTCATCGAAACCTGGGATGAGCCGCGGATGGTGCATGCCCATGCCGTCTGGGTAGATGACGATGACCGGCTCTGGCTGACCGATCAGAAGGCGCACGTGATCTGGATCTGCGATGAGCAGGGCAATATCCTCGACCACATCGGCAACGAGGGCCAGAAGGGCGCCATCGACGGAGCGCCATTCAACGAACCGACCGATATCGCGCTGGCCGGGGATCTTGGATTTTTCGTGTCCGACGGCTACGGCAACAGCCACATTCACCACCTGGCCCCGGACTATTCGCTGATAAGGACCTGGGGCGGGCGCGGCGACGGACCGGGCGAGTTCAACCTGCCCCACTGCGTGCACTACGACACCCGCGGACGGGTCTGGGTCGCCGACCGCGAAAACAACCGAATCCAGCTGTTCGACGCCGAGGGCAACCACCTGGAATCATGGAACGACCTGCTGCGACCGGCCGATTTCGTTACCGAAGGCGACGACCTGGTCTATGTCTGCGAACTGGGCGGGCGCATTTCGGTGATGGACCTGGACGGCGGTATCGTCGAACGTTTCGACCTGCCCGACCCGCAAGGCCCGCACGGCATCTGGCTCGACGCCAACGGCAATCTCTACGTCTGCGAGGTCCAGGCCGACAACAAGCTGTACAAGCTGGCCCGCTGCTAGCCGAGCGCGGTTAAGCCCCCGGCCGGGGGCGCTCCGGGGCGGCCACCAGACCCAGCGGCTCGTGGCCGGCGGCCCGCAGATCCTCGATCGCGGCCTGCAACTGGTTGCGGCGGCTCCCGCCGTCAACAACAGCCAAAAGGGCCACGTCGGCTATGCCGCACAACAAGATCGCATCGGCCGTCGTGCCCAGGTCGGCGGTGAGCAGCACAACCAGGCCGCCGTGTTGCAGCCAGGCCGAGAGGGCGGGGTTTGCGATCTGGTCCGGGGACAGCGTTCCGCCCAGGGCTTCCAGCTCACCCGGGCCGG
>CAYXKQ010000067.1:6213-8958 GCA_964465715.1 uncultured Chloroflexota bacterium | reverse complement strand
ATCTGGGCCGGATTGCCGGCCGCGATCCAGCGCGCGTGCATGAACAGCGAATCATCCAGCAGGGGATCGGCCGTGCCCACGCTGAACAGGGCGGGCGGCAGGCCGTGCAGCGGGGCATGCAGCGGGGACAGGTCCGGATCGGCCGGGTCGATATCCCGGTCCCCCAGGAAATGGTCCGTGAACCAGGGCATGTTGGCGGCGTTTATCACCAGGCTGTCGGCCCCGATCTGGGTCCGGGAAGGGCACGCGCCCGAAAAATCGAAGGCCCCGTAAACAAGATCGGCTCCCGCCCAGGCCGTGAAACCGTGCCGGTCGCGCATGCGCAGCACCGTGACCGCGGCAAGGTGCGCCCCGGCCGACTCGCCGCCGATCAGCAGGCGGTCGGTCCCGAACCGCGAGCGCGAATTCTCAACCAGCCAAACAGCGGCCGCCTCACAGTCGTCCGGTCCGGCCGGGTAGGGATTTTCCGGCGCCAGCCGGTACTCGACGCTGATCACCGCCAGATTGGTCTCGCGGGCCATCCGCCACAGCGCCTCGTCCTGCAGGTCGTAGCCGCCCAGAACCCATCCACCGCCGTGGATGTGCAGGTATGCGCCCGCGCAATCGGGGGGAATGAACGCCCGCAGCGGGATTTGCCCGGCCGGCCCGGCGCAGGACAGCTCGCGGGCGTTTTCCAGCAGCACCGGCGCCCCCCGGCCCGGCCTGCCTTCGCGCTCGGCGCTGCGAACTTCGGCCGGATCGAATTCGGTGATCGACGGGGCGGCCGCGAATTCGGCGGCCAGCCGGGCATTGAAGTCGGTCATCGCGGGGCTGACCGCGTCGGGCTGAAACAAGCGTGGGTCTAGGGGCATCGGGGCAATCCGCGGAGTGGGCGGGGACGCTGGCATTTTGCGGTCCAGACCGCCGGTTTGACCGGTCTTTACCGGGAAATCGTGGGCCGTACAATCGGGCGACCCTGCGGAATTCGCCTGCCGGGCAGGCGGGAAACAACGCCGCCGCCCCGGGCGGGCGTCCTCGGGCGAATGCAGGATCATTGCGACTTGGGGGTGGCCGATAACCGTGGCCGAAGACCTTTCCCAGTACGCGGTTCTCGCGCTGGCCACCTACGTTCTCGGCTCAATCCCCTTCGCCTACCTGTGGACGCGCGTTTTCGCACACGCCGACCTCAGGCGGGTGGGCACCGGCAACGCTTCGATTTACAGTTCGTTCTTCAACGGCGGCTACCGCCCCGCGGTCATGACCTTTGCCAGCAACTGTGCGGTCGGCCTGCTGGCGGTTCACATTTCCCACACGTTCCTTCCCGGCGACCGCACCGCCCTGATGGTCGGCATCGGCGGTGCCACCAGCGGGGCGCTCTGGCCGCTGTTCACCCGGTTCCGGAGCGGCAGCCGGGGAACCACGGTGGTGGGCTGGAGCGTGTTCTTCCTCGACTTCTATCTGGGTCGGGCCTTTCCGCTGATTCCGGCAATCACCCTGGGGATCTGGGCCGTTGCGCTGCTCACCCGGCGGCGCACTTTCTTTGCCACCTCGGTGACCTACCGGCTGTTCCCCTTCGTTTTCGGCATCGTCGACCGGTCTTGGGAATTGTTCATCGGTGCGGCCGTGCTTTCGGTGCTACTGCAGCTGAAGCACCAGGAAAAATACGACGACAGCACGCTCTACGGAGTAGGCCGCCGTATCGGCGTGAACAAGAGCTAGCGCGCCGGTAGTCGGCGCGCGCCAAGTCCGCGCGATGCACATTCTTCTGAACGGGCAGTTCGCGGGGCAGCGCGCCACCGGTTCGGGCCAGTACTTTGAAAACCTCCTCGCCGCGCTGCGCCGCGCCGCCCCGGACTGCCGGGTGGAGGCCGCCCGCCCGCCCCAGCGTCTCGGGGCGCGCCTGGACAAGCTCTGGTGGGAGCAGGTTGGCTGGCCGCTGTCGGTGCTGGAGCGCAATCCCGACGTTTGCCACATCCCCTACTTCAGCGGGCCTCTGCTGGGGCGGATCGATGTGGTCACGGTGCACGATCTGATCGGGTTCGCGCTGCCCGAGTATTCGGCCGACCCGCGCTGGCGGGCCTACCTGCAGTTGACGGCCCGGGCGGTCAAACGGGCCCGCCTGGTGATCGCCGATTCGCAGGCCGCGGCCGATGACATCGTGGATCACCTGCAGATTCGGCGCGACCGCGTGCGGGTCATCCACCTGGGGGTTGACCCGGCCCCCAGGATAAGCCGCGCGGAGACTGACGTGCACCTGGCCGACCTGGGAATCCGGCGCCCTTACTGCATCTACGTGGGTTCGGGCGATGTCCGCAAGAACATCGCGATTGCGATCATGGCCCTGGCCCAGATCGACTCCCCCGACCGTCCGCAGCTGGTGATCGCCGGCTCGGTGCCCAACTTGGGAACCGACTTGCTGCCCGACCATGCCGCGCTGTCCCGGGCGCTGGGAGTTGAGGGCTGGGTGGTGTTCACCGGCCGGGTGAGCGAGGCGCGCAAGCACGCACTTTACGCCGGTGCGCGAATGCTGCTCGCGCCATCGCGCTACGAGGGATTCGGCCTTGAGCCACTGGAAGCTATGGCCCACGGGGTGCCGGTAATCGCCGCCGCCTGCAGCGCCACCCCGGAGGTCACCGGCGACGCCGCCCTGCTGCTGCCGCCGGACGATCCCGGGCAGTGGGCGGAGGCAATTCGAGTGCTGGGGACCGACCCTGCGGCGCGCGCCGAACTGATCTCCGCCGGTTCGGCGCGGGCTGACGAATTCAC
>CAYXKQ010000067.1:0-6202 GCA_964465715.1 uncultured Chloroflexota bacterium | reverse complement strand
GGGAACTGGCATGAAGGTACTGCTGCTGTCCAAGGCCTTCCTGGCGCGCGAATACCGCAAGAAACTGACCGCCCTCGCCGCCCAACCCGGGCTCGAAGTCGCCGCCGCCGGACCACGCCACTGGGGAAGAGGACCCGAGCGGCAGGATTATGAACCGGGCGATCCGGACGGCTATCGGATCGATTTCCTGGACTGCCGCTTCAACGGCCGTTTCCACCTGCACCATTACCCGGGCCTGGGTCGCCTGCTGGACCGGGTCCGCCCGGACCTAATACACATCGACGAAGAGCCCTACAACCTGGCCGCCGGGCTGGCCGCCCTGGCGGCGCGCCGACGCGGCATCCCGAGCGTTTTTTTCGCCTGGCAGAACCTGGTGCGCCGCTACCCGCCGCCGTTTTCGCTGATCGAGCGCTTCTGCTACCGGACCTGCGGCGCCATCGCCGGAACCGAGCAGGCGGCCCAGGTGTTGCGGGCGAAAGGTTTCTCGGGTCCGCTGGCGATCATCCCGCAGTTCGGAATCGACCCGCAGCGGTTCTCGGCCGCCGGCGGGGATCCGGCCGCGGGCGGCGACCTCGTCGTGGGATTCGCCGGACGCCTGGTACCAGAGAAGGGGCTGACCACGCTGCTCCGGGCCGCGGAGTTGCTCGACCCGCCGCCGCGACTTCGCTTGGCCGGCAGCGGGCCGCTGGCCGGTGAACTGCGCCGCGCCGACGCCGACGGGCCGCTGGCCGGCCGGGTCGAAGTCCTGGGCCGATTCGATTCGGACCAGATGCCCGAATTCCTCAATTCCATCCAGGTGCTGGTCCTGCCTTCGCTGGATCGAACCAACTGGATGGAGCAGTTCGGCAGGGTGCTGATTGAGGCCATGGCCTGCGAACGGGTGGTCGTGGGATCGGATTCGGGGGCCATTCCACTGGTCATTGGCGATGCCGGTCCGATCGTCCCGCAGGCCGACGCCGGGGCGTTGGCCCAGGTCCTTGACCGATTGCACTCATCCGACCTGCGCCGTCGGTACGGCGCCGCCGGCCGACGGCGGGTGCTGGACAACTTCACTCACGCGAGGGTGGCCGAGGCCAGCGCCGACTTCTACGCCAGGTTACTGGGCGGCCGCAGTCGGGACCGGCCGGCCGAAAGTGGATAATCGCGATAGATAACAACCGGGGCCTGCAGGGCCTCCACGATGACACTTTCGCCTCCGATTCGACAACTGAATCCCTCAGCCCGCACCGTCGGGCTGCGCCCGGTCCGTCCGGCGCCTGCGGCGGCATGTCATCGCGACCGACATCGAGGAATACCCCATGTCTTTGCTAGACAACTGGGTCGCGATCGTCTTCCTGATCGCGGCTGTGGCATTGATCGCACTGGCCGGCGGATACCTGCTGCAGATGCTCATTGCGCGCCGCCAGGCAGACGTATTCGCCCTGAACCTGGAATCCGAACTTGCCAAGGTTGAACAAAAACAGCGGGAGCTGATCGCCGAGGCGACCAAGCAGGCCAATGCGCTCCGCAAGAACGTTGAAAAGCAGGCCAGCGACCAGCGCGGAGAAATCCGCCAGCGAAACCGCGAGGCCAAGCGGCGCGAACAGCGGCTGGACCGGCGTTCCGAAAACCTCGAAAAGCGCGAACAGGAGCTGCGGCGACGCGACTCAGAACTGACCGAGCAGCAGAAACAGTTGAGCGAGCGCCAGGCCGAGCACGCCGCCCGCCTGGAAGAGGTTGCCCAGTTGACCCACGCCCAGGCCCGCACCCTTTTGATGGAAAAGGTGACCGAGGAATCGCGCGACCTGGCCGATCAGATCGTGCGGGGGGCTGAGGAACATGCCCGCCAGGAAGCCGATCTCCGGGCCCGCTGGTTGGTTTCCAACAGCCTGCAGCGGGTCGCTTCGGCGGTGACTCAGGGTTCGACCACGTCGGCCGTCAAGCTTCCCGGCGATGAATCCAAGGGACAGATCATCGGTCGCGAGGGACGCAATATCAGGGCTTTCGAGGCCATCACCGGAGTGGACCTGCTGATCGACGACACGCCCGAAACGGTGACCCTGTCCTCGCACGACCCGATCCGGCGCGAAATCGCCCGTCGCACGCTCTCCACCCTGATTGAGGACGGTCGCGTGCACCCGGTCAGCATTGAACAGCATTTCAACCGGGCCCGCGTCGCGGTCCGCAAGTCAATCCGCGAAGCCGGCGAACGCGCCTGCTTTGAAGCCAAGGTACCCAAGCTGCACCAGGAACTGGTGCAGCTGCTCGGCCAGCTCAATTTCCGCCAGAGCTACGGTCAGAACGTGCTGTCGCACTCGATCGAGGTTGCCCACCTGGCCGGCGTTCTGGCCGGAGAAATGGGGGCCGACAGCAAGGTAGCCCGGGCCGGCGGGCTGCTGCACGACGTCGGCAAGGCGCTATCGCACGAGGTGGACGGCAAGCATGCCCAGATCGGCGCCCAGCGCTGCCGCCGTTACGGGGTCGACGAGGCCGTTGCACATTCCATCGAAGCCCATCACTTCGACGTCTACCCGGCGTCGGCGGAAGCTTTCGTAGTGGCGGCTGCGGACGCGATATCCTCGTCCCGGCCGGGCGCGCGGCGCGAAACCAGCGAACTGTTCATCAAGCGCCTGGAAACCCTGGAACAGATCGCCAATTCACACGAGGGCGTGGTCAATTCCTTCGCCCTGCAGGCCGGACGGGAGCTGCGGATCGCGGTCGATCCGGGGGACGTGGACGAGCTGGGGGCGCTGCGGATCGCGCGCGAGATTGCCGCCGAGGTCGAGGCCGAATTGACCAATCCCGGCCAGGTGCGGGTGACGGTCATCAGAGAAACCCGTGCGGTCGAAGTGGCCAACTGATGCGCCGGGGCTGGACCTGGCTGCTGCTTTTCGAAGCCGGTTGCCGCCTGACCAATCTGGTCCCCTGGGCGATCAAGCGCCCGGTCGTCAGCCTCGTGGCCCATTCGGTCTTCCGTCTCTCGTCAAAGATGCGCGAGTCGACCTGCTCCAACATGGCGATCATGCTCGGCGCCGGCGTCGGGGACAGGTCGGTCCGCCGCCTGGCCCGGCGGTCAATTGAGAACTTCCTGTTGCAGGCCCTGACGATGGCCGAAGCCTACCGGGCCCCACCGGTCGAATTGCACCGCCAGGTGCGCTTTTTTTCACCGGTGGCGCGTCAGCGCGCGCGGCACATTTGCACCAACGGCCCGGTAATCGTCGCCACCTGCCATTTCGGAACCTGGGACGCCGCCGCCTCCTGGGGCGCCTCGCTTTCCGAGATCCACGTCATCCAGGAGTCGTTCGCCAATCCCGGCCTGACCGAGGTTTTCAGACGCCTGCGCGTGCACCTGGGCATGAAATCATTGGATATGCGACGCGATATCCGGCAGATGTTCTCGGTGCTGCGGAAGGGCGGCCGGGTGGCGATTCTGGTTGATCGCCCGCTGGGCAGCGGAGGAGTCCCGGTGACCTGGTTCGGGCGCATCACGCGTCTGCCGGCCGGGGTCGCCAAGCTGGCGATACGAACCAACGCCGAAATAGTCCCGCTGGTCGTCTACCGGAGCGGATCGGGACAGGCGATCCTGCGCATCGCCGAATCGATCATCCCCGACCGTTCGGCGCCCCGCGAGGCCGAGGTCAAGCGGTTGCTGCAGGCCACGGTTACCAGCCTCGAGCGCCACATCCGGGCGGCTCCGGACCAGTGGTACCAGTTCCGCACGTTCTGGCCGGCACCCGGATGTTGACGCGGGCCCCGAGCCTTTGATCGCGTCTTCGGGCCGTCCGGCTGATCTGGAGCGCCTGCGCGTCTGCCTGGTTTCCCCCTACGATTTCGCGGTTCCGGGCGGGGTGGGCGCGCACATCTCAAATCTGGCGCGGATCTTCCGGCGGCGCGGGCACTACGTCAAGATCATGGCCCCGAGTTCGACTCCGGTTGGCAACCTGGAAACTCCGGGCGTGGTCGGGATCTCGCGCACGATCGTGCCGGTCCGCAGCAACGGATCGATCGCGCGCCTGGCGCTTTCGCCGCGCATGCGGCCGGCGATCAAACGCGAGCTCGCCGAGGACGGCGGATTCGATATCGTGCACATCCACGAACCGATGGCCCCGGTGCTGCCGCTCCAGGTGCTGCGGCTCTCCAGCGCGGTCAACATCGGAACGTTCCACGCCACCCGCAAGACATCGACCGTCTACCGCGCCTACAAGCCACTGCTTGAGGGTTTCCACAAGCGCCTGGATGGCAAGATAGCCGTTTCCGTCGCCGCCCGCGATTTCGTCTGGCGGGCATTCCCGGGCGAGTACCGGATCATTCCCAACGGCATCGACCCGGAATGGTTCGGAACCCCGGTCGAACCGATCGCCGCCCTGTGCGATGCGCGCCCGGCGGTCATGTTCCTGGGTCGCATGGAAAAACGCAAGGGTCTGCCCCTGCTGCTGGATGCGATGGCGACAGTGCGCCGACTGCGCCCCGATGTGCGCCTGGTGGTGGTGGGCGCCTACGACCAGGGCCAGCTGCAGCGCGCCCGGCGCCGCCTGCACCGTTCCGGCATCGACGACGCCATCTTCACCGGCCGGGTTTCCGAGGACGAGAAGCGCGCCTATCTGCAATCGGCCGACATATTAGTGGCGCCGGCCCAGGGATCGGCCCGCGAGAGCCAGGGGATCGTTCTCATGGAAGGCATGGCCGCCGGTACGCCGGTGGTCGCCTCGGACATTCCCGGATACCGGACCGTCTCGCCCGACGGTAGCGCGGTCCTCTACTGCGCCCCGGATGACAAGCTCGCCCTGGCCCGCGGCATCCTGCGCCTCCTGCAGCACCCGGAGACCGCCGACCGCTTCCGGCGCGCCGGTCGCCAGCGGGTGAATGATTTCTCCTGGGAAGTGGTGGCCACCCAGGTTTACGACTACTACGTCGAACTCCTGCGCGCCCGCTCGCGCATCCAATCCGAAAATCTGGGACCCAGCACCAGCAGGGCGATCGGTAATTGACCTGGTCCCGGCTGCAGGAGCGGTTCCGGGGATTGATGACCGGCCTGGCCCGGATCTTGGACCGCACTCCCCTGACGCCGAACGCGATCACGGTCGCCGGATCGGCCCTCAACCTGATTCCGGCCCTGCTGATCGCGCTCGACCATCACCTCTGGGCCGGCATTATCCTGCTCCCGGCGACGGCGTTGGATTCGCTCGACGGCGCGCTGGCCCGGCTGCAGGGCAGCGCCAGCCGGTTCGGGGCATTCCTGGATTCGGTGCTCGACCGCTACGTGGAGATCTTCTTCTTCGCCGGCCTCTCCTGGCACTATGCCCAGGCATCCGAGCACTGGGGGGTTTTCGGTTCGCTGCTGGCGATCGGCGGTTCTTTGATGGTCAGCTATTGCCGGGCCCGCGCCGAAGGCCTGGGGCTCGAATGCAAAGTCGGCTTCCTGCAGCGCCCCGAACGGCTAATAGTCCTCGGTCTCTCGCTGATAGCGGCGGCGCTGGTTGCCGACTGGATCCTGCTGGCGGCGGTCTGGGTCCTGGCCGCAGTGACCAATTTCACGGCCCTGCAGCGGATACTGCACGTTCGCCGCGTAACTGGTTGACCCGCTTTGGGTCTCGCCGAGGGCTCAGCTTACCGGTCTATTGGGGTCCGATGGGTCAGGCGCGCATGCCGGAGGAGCAGCGCCTGCGCGCGGAGATCTCCACCCCGCCGCAGCGGGCCGGGGAGCAAGACGCCGCCGAGGATGTCCAATACGGCCTGGAGGGCATGGCCGGGGACGCGCCGGCTGAGCACAGGGGCCGCCGCGACCGCCTGGCCAGGACCGGGCAGGGCAAGGCCCGAAAGCTCGACGATGAGCGTGCGCGCGATGCGCGTTACGCCGCTGCAAGGTGGATCGCATCGCCCGCCCGAAGCGGACGGGTCCGAAGCACCGAAATTGCAGAGCTAAGGATTTGGCCGTCGGGCCGAATCCCGGTCCACCCGGCTGCAAGCGTTCGCAGCTGACCCCGGGCACTCCAGATCCAATCCTGATCGATGGCACGTTCACGCTCGATGCGGCAAAGTGCAGACTCGCATTCGGCCAACGTTGCTCACCAGGTGACGACTTGCGGATCGGAATCAAGCAGTTCGCGGCGAGCGGTGCTCGAGCTTTCGTTGACCTACAGAGGCACGATAGCCGAAGGTTCCCAATACCTCACTACCTTCCCTCCCTCTCCCAATTGATCAGGTCAACCGCGGTCATGCCCGG
>CAYXKQ010000066.1:0-8986 GCA_964465715.1 uncultured Chloroflexota bacterium | reverse complement strand
GCACTGGTACCGACCCCCGGACTGCTCGTCGATGTGGGCACCGAGCAGCGCATTGCCCGAAAGATCCTTGTGATCGAACAGGTGGCCGGCGAAGTAGATGGTGAAGGGCGATTGTTGCATCAGGCAGACTCCAGACTCAATGTGGTTTCCCCCTCCGGGTAAGGAGTGGTTGGCCCGCCCGCCCGGGGGCCGGGCCGCAGGAACGCGCGTTCAACCCAACAGGCCCCGGACGGACTTTCTTGAGACGATGCGCCGCACGGCATCGTCCAGGGGGCCGTCCCCGGAAACCACATCTGGCAGACCGCCGCCGGCAAGGCGCACCGCCCAGCGGTAAGCGCTTTCGGCGCAAGCACGCCCGCCTCCCATGACCGCGGCGTCGCCGCGCACGTCGTCGAGCAACGTGACGACCTCGCCGGCGATCCGCCGGTGGTAGCGGGCTGAAACCTCGGCGGCGTCCCCGCCCTCGGCCAGCGACTGCTGGTACCAGCTCATCCCGTCCAGGTGCCTGATGCGGGTTCGCGGAAAGAACGAGACCATCAAATTCCAGGCGTCCATTTCGGGCCGCTGGTCGCCGCCGTGCCGGAAATCGGTCCGCAGGATCACCGCGGGAATGTCCAGCATCTTGGCGTACATGTACTCGACGACCGTCCCTGAATCCAGCTCCGAGCCGTCGAAGTTGAAGATCGCCAGGTCGCACTCCATCACCGCCTTCAGGTCCTGGTCGCGGATCCCCATCGGGCCGATGCCGCGTTGCTCCAGGTCCTGCGGGAGGATGCACTGGTACCGACCCCCGGACTGCTCGTCGATGTGGGCACCGAGCAGGGCGTTGCCCGAAAGGTCCTTGTGATCGAACAGGGGGCCGGCGAAGTAGACCGTGTAAGGGGAATCGTCGCTCATTGGGGCTGCTCGCGATTCGTGCTTGCCGGCCGCCGGTCCGGACTCACGGGCGCCCCGGTTTCCAGTAACCCGCCGGAACCTGCCCCTGTCCGGCGTCGATCAATCGGCGTTTTTGCTGTGAGCGAAGCACCTGAGCATTTACGCGGTCCGGATCGTAGCCGCGCAAGGCTCGGCCGCGCAGGTCGGCCAGGGAGTCGGCGTATTCGGGGTTGCGGACCTGATCGAGGAGCTCGTCGGGGTCGCTGGCCAGGTCGAACAGTTCCTCGGAATCATCCCCGTGACCGTGGTAGAAGTTGTACTTGAGCTCGCCCACGCGCACCATTCGGCAGGGGCCTTTGGCGGCGACCGCGGTGTAGTCGGCGATCACCTCGCCGGCGGTCTCCGGGGCTCCGTCGGCCAGCGGCAGCAGGCTCTCGCCCGCCCAGTGATCGGGTGCCTCGACGCCACCGGCGTCCAGAATCGTGCGCGTCAGATCGACCAGTGAGACCGGCTGGTTTACGCGCCGCCCGGATTTGACCCGGCCCGGCCAGCGGATATGCAGGGGGACTCGCACCGAGTCTTCGAAGAAGGTCTGCTTGGTCCACATGCCGTGTTCGCCGGCGCTATCGCCGTGATCGGACGTGTAGACCACCACGGTCTCGTCGAGTTGCCCGGATTCCTCGAGGGCGTCGAGCACCTGCCCGAGGCGGACGTCGCAGTAATCGATCAGTCCGTAGTAGGCCGCCCGCGAGCGCGCGGTGAGTTCCGGATCGACCCCAATGTACGAAAACCACTCGGCCATGCGCCGGTTATGCGGGTGCATGCTCTCAAAGTGGGCCGGGATCTGGGGCTGGTCGGCGTGCTCAGGGTAGTACTTTTCCCAGAAAGGACGGCGCACCACGAATGGGAAATGAGGGGTTATGAATCCGACCAGCAACGCCCAGGGGCGATCGCTGGCGGCCTGCGCCCGTATGTATCCGCTGGCCCGGGCGGCGGCCGCTTCGTCATAGGCTGAGAAATCGTCTTCGCCGGGACCGGCGACGTTGAACAGGTTCTTGCCGAAGGCTGCATTCTCGGGGCGCCATTCGGACCAGTTGGCGGTGAGCCGCAGGTCCCAGTCGCCGTGGCAGTCTGAGAGGATGCGGCGCTTGAACCCGTGGGTCTGATCCGGTCCCTGGAAGTGCATCTTGCCGCACAGAACGGTCTCATAACCGGCGGCGTTGAGCAGGTGCGCCCAGGTGGCCTCATCGCTGCTCAGGGAGGCGGCGTTGTCCCACACTTCGACGCTTGGCAGCAGCTGACCGGCCATGAACGACGCCCGGGACGGTGCGCAAACCGGTGAATTGCAATAGGCATTCTCAAAAGTAGTCCCTTCATCGGCGAGGCGCTGCATGTTCGGGGTATCGATGAACGGATGCCCGTACGGGCTGCTGAAGCGCGGTGAATGCTCGTCGCTCATCACGACCAGAATGTTGGGCTGCGTGGGCACGGATCGACTCGCGACAGGGGGCGTTGCCTGGGGTCGCCGCGTTCAGCCGCGGCCGGCGGATCGGCGCGCGCGGCCGGCCGGCGCTACCAGACTTCACCCTCGGCGTAGAGATCCTTTGCGGACCCAATCAGTTTGGGGTCGGGTTTGGCCACGCGCTGACCGACGTCCGGCTGGTAATCGAAGCTGCGCAGGACGTAGCGCATGCAGTTCAGGCGGGCGCGCTTCTTGTCATCGGACTTGATGACTACCCAGGGCGACGCTTTGGTGTCGGTGGCCGCGAACATTGCTTTCTTGGCTTCCGTGTAATCGTCCCAGAGCGAGAGCGACCTTAAGTCGACGTCGCTGACCTTCCACTGCTTGAGCCGGTCGCTGGCACGCGAGAGGACCCGCCGGAGTTGCTCTTCCCGGCTCACCGAGAACCAGAACTTGAAGAGGTGCAGGCCCTCGTTGATCAGCATCTCCTCGAACACGACCGTGTGCCTGAGGAAGCGCAGCGTCTCGGCGGGTGTGCAAAAGCCCATCACCGGCTCGACCACGGCGCGGTTGTACCACGAGCGGTCGAAAAAGACCATCTCTCCGCCGGCCGGCAGGTGTCGCACGTAGCGCTGGAAGTACCACTGGGCCCGCTCCCGCTCGGTCGGAGCCTGCAGCGCGACGAGATTTGCCCCGCGCGGGTTGAGGTGTTCCATGAACCGCTTGATGGTCCCGCCCTTGCCGGCGGCGTCCCGCCCCTCGAACAGCAGGACGATGCGTTGCCCGGTCTCCTGGACCCATCGCTGGAGCTTTAGCAGCTCGACCTGCAGCTCTGCCTTTTGCCGCTCATATGTTTGCCGGGTCAATTTGGTCGGGTAGGGGTAGGAGTCGCTGATGATCTGTGCGCGGCTTGCGCCCTCCACCTTCTCCAGGATTCCCGGAGGAATCCCGTCGGTTGGAATCAGGTAACCGGTCTGTGCCTGGATTTCGACTTTGGCCATGAGCGCAGATTACTATATCGGCCCGCGTCCCCGCCCAAAGGCCCGAGCTTGCCGATCGAACCGGGGCAGGCCTTGATCCGGACTCTGCGAGGCGGCACAGGCGCGGCCGGGCCGCGCCTACGAGGTCAAATGCTCCTGCGTTGGATCAATCCCGACACCGGGTACCCCGCGAGTCGGCCGCAAGCCCGGCGGCCGATGCTCACTCGCCGGAGCGCCACTGGCGGTGCGGCGGCAGCGCGCCGCCGACTCCCGACCAGACAATCAACCGATCAACGGTGGCCTCAATGACCTCGTCAAGGGAACCGGGTCGCTCGTAGAACGCCGGCATCGGCGGAGCGATGATCGCCCCCACCTCGGCCAGCCGCAATAGGTTTGCCAGGTGAATCGGCGAGAGCGGGCTCTCGCGCGGGGCCAGCAGCAGGCGGCGCTGCTCCTTGATGGCCACGTCGCCCATGCGGTGGATCAGATTGGAGCCGACCCCGCTGGCCAGCGCGGCGACCGTGGCCATGGAGGCCGGGACGATCGCATAGGCGTCGATCGGGTAGGAGCCCGAGGCCAGCGGCGATGCCAGGTCGCCCGGCTTGTGCGCGCGGACTTCGCCGGCGGTAGCAAGCTGCTGCAGGTCGTCTTCGAAGGGCCGCCCCAGCTCGGATCGCCACATCAGGCGACCGAACCCCGAGCAGACGATTTCCAGCTCCCAGCCGGCGGCCAGTACCGCCTCGGCCAGTCGCAGCGCAAGCACCGCCCCGGAGGCGCCGGAAACTCCCAGCGCCAGGCGCTGCCGCCGGGTCTCGCTCATCCGACCAGCAACGCGATCACGACCGCTGCCAGCAGGGCCACCGAAACATAGCTGTTGAGCTCAAAGAATGCCTTCTGCAGGCGGGAGAGGTCGTCGGGCCGCACAAGCAGCGCCTCGTACACGAGGATTGCGACCACCACCGCAACGCCCACCCAGTATGGCCATGCCAGGCCCAGCAACACCCCCACCCCGGTTAGCGAGGCGACCGTTAGAAGGTGCGAGGCGCGCGAAAACCAAAGGGCCGTCCGCACCGAGAACCGGGCTGGCACTGAATGCAGGCCCTGGGCCCGGTCGACGCTTACGTCCTGGCAGGCGTAGATGATGTCGAATCCGGCGATCCAGAACGCCATCGCAAGGGCCAGCAGCGCGCCGGCCGGTTCAAGCTGGCCGGCGATCGCGATCCAGGCGCCGGCGGCGGCAATCGAGTCGGCCAGGCCCAGCAGCCAGTGCGAAAGATACGTGAACCGCTTGGCGTAGGGGTAGAGGGTCACCACCACGATCGCCAGCGGGCTCAGCGCCAGCGCCAGCGGATCGAGCAGGGCCGCGCAGACGACCAGGGCGGCAAAGCCCGCGACCAGCAGCGCGCCCATCTCCGGGCGCCGCATGGCGCCGGTCACCAGGGCCCGGTCGGCGGTGCGCGGATTGCGGGCGTCGATTTCGGCGTCGATCAATCGATTGGCGGCCATAGCGCCGGTGCGGGCGCCGGCCATCGCGCCGGTGATCAGGAGCGCGTCGCCCCAGCCCGGCCAGCCGCCTGCGGCCAGCAGCATGCCCATGTAGGCGAACGGGAGCGCGAATACCGTGTGCTCGAAGCGTATCGCGGCGGCATATACGGACAGGCGGCGCGGCGCGGCGCGCAGGGCGGCCATTTGTGGTCTACACCGGATTTAGCGTCGCGACCGAGAAGATCACCGCGAACGGCTTGCAGTAGATGACCACGGACCCGATCGAATCGGTGTCTACTTCAGGCGGGATGTCATAGTTCTGGTTCCCGATGTTGCCTTTCAGGCGGCCGAGTTCGGTGTAGCCGGCCTCAGCCAGGGCGTCGTGATCGAAGGGGTTGGGATCGGGAGTTACCAGCACCCTCAGATCGGGTCCGTTGGTGACCTCGAAATCCTCGAACCGCAGCACCCGGCTGCCGTCGCCGAGGTCGTAAACGGTGGCGGTACCGTCCCCGTAGTGGAGAAAGTCCCCGTCGATGAAACCGCCCTCAAGCAGGGCGACCGGGTCGGCCGGTGGCGCGGCCGGGGTCGCGGTGGCGACCTCGGCCGGGGTGGCCGCAACCTCCGGCGTTGCCGCCATTTCGACCATCGGTTCGGCCACCGGGTTGGCGATCTTCTCCATGGTCATCATCACGATCTCGGCGTCGGCCGGATCGATGTTGCCGGGTACGGTGGCGTTGGCCAGGCGCGGAAACTCCTCGTTAACTTCCTGGTCGATGAACAGCGGCGAGCCCAGCCACCAGGCCAGGGCGCCCGCCGGCACGAAAACGATCAATGCGACGAGCAGCGCAATAAAAGGGTGCGCGGCGATCGTCGATCTTGCGGCAGCTATCACAGTCCGTACTCCCCCCAGCGGCGATCAACGAGTTTTGTGATGGTTGGGTCCATTACGATGTCGGGCGGCCAGCGCCGGCGGAAACCTTCCGATTCCAGCTTGATGGTCGCGTCGATGCCGATCTTGCCGGCGTAATTTGGTTCGCGGGCGGCGTGGTCAAGCGTATCGGTGGGTCCGGCTGAGAGCTCTATGTCGTAGGCCGGATCGACGTTGTTGCCCACCCGCCAGAGGACTTCGCGCAGGTTCTGGACGTTGACGTTCTCGTCGACCACGATCACGAACTTGGAGAACATCAGCTGGCCCAGCCCCCAGATGGCGTGCATCACCTTGCGGGCGTGGCCGGGATAGCGTTTTTTGATGGAAACGATGGCGAAATTGTGGAACACCGAATCGTACGGCAGGTGCATGTCCACCAGTTCGGGAATCATCAGCCGCACCAGCGGCAGGAATAACCGCTCGGTGGCCCCACCCAGGAACCGGTCCTCCTTGGGCGGCTTGCCCACGATGGTGGAAATGTAGACCGGGTCGCGGCGCCGCGTGATGGCGGTCACGTGCAGCACCGGATAGGGGTCCTCGAGCGAGTAGACGCCGGTGTGGTCGCCGAACGGCCCCTCGATGCGCGTTTCGGCCGGATCGACCCAGCCCTCGATGACGAATTCGGCGCTGGCCGGCACCCGGACGTCCACGCTCACGGCCTTCACCATCTCTACCGGGCGCTGGCGCAGGAATCCGGCGAAGACGGTCTCGTCGATTCCGGGCGGCAGCGGCGCGGTCGCGGCGTAGATCATGGCCGGCTCGGCCCCGACCGCGACCGCGACCTCCAGGCGCTCTGAACCCTGCGAGCGGGTGAAGTGTTCCTGCCCACCCTTGTGCAGCTGCCAGTGCAGCCCCAGGGTCTTATCGTCGAACACCTGCAGGCGGTACATGCCGACGTTGCGCTTGCCGGTGGCGGGGTCGTGGGTGAATACCAGCGGCATGGTGATGTAGCGGCCGCCGTCCCCGGGCCAGCACTTCTGGATCGGGATCTGGGCCAGCGAGGGGTTCTCGGTTTCGACCACCTCCTGGCAGGGTCCCGAGGAGACGCTTTTGGGCTGGATGCGCGCGACCTTGGAAAGATCGCCCAGGGCCGCCAGCTTGGCGCGGATACCCTGCGGCGGGCCGCCCATGACCAGGTCCAGGAGGGCGGCGATGCGATGCTCGAGTTCGCCCCACTGCTCGGCCCCCAGCGCCCAGGCGGTGCGTTGGGCCGAGCCGAAGACGTTGATTGCCAGCGGGAAGGGCGAACCCTTCACGTTCTCAAACAGCAGCGCCGGGCCGCCGTCGGGGGCGGCCATCACCCGGTCGGCGATCTCGGTGATTTCCAGTTCGGGATCGACCGGCGCCTTTATCCGGCGCAGCTGCCCGGCCTTGTCGAGGTGGTCCAGGAACTGGCCCAGGCTGTCAAAGCGCACCGCCGCGGCCCTTTCCGAGGGATTTATGGTCCGAATCCCTTGTATCTTCCAAATGGAGAAACCGGGTGCGGTAGGGCGATCATCCCTGGGCGCTTGAGACGCCGTTAGTGAGCAAGCCCGCCGCACCCGGATCCCGGCGGCGCTGATTCCGAACAATTGCCAGGTGGGGCTCTGACCCCGTATCCGCAAGGAAGGAATTCTGCCGTCGGGTAGCTACAAGGAGTTTTGCATATGCGCGATGGCGTATATGTGGGAGTCGACGTGGCCAAGGACAACGTCGACTGCTCGCTCGGCCCGGACGGGGAGGTCTTCCAGATCTCCAACACCGCGGCCGGATATAAGGCGCTGATCGAGCGCCTCAGGGGCCTACTGGTGGCCCTGGTGTGCATGGAGGCCACCGGTGGGTACGAGGAGGCCCTGGCCGACGCCCTGCAGGACGCCTCCCTGCCGGTGGCGGTGGTCAACCCGCGCCAGGTCAGGGACTTTGCCCGGAGCATGGGCGTGCTGGCCAAGACCGACCGGATCGACGCCCGGGTCATCGCCCGCTTTGCCGAGGCGGTAAATCCCCCGGTCCGGGGCCGCAAGTCGCCCCGCGAGCGCGAGCTCTCCGCCCTGGTCGCCCGCCGCGGCCAGCTGACCAACCAGCTCACCGCCGAGCGCAATCGCCTGCAGCGCTCATCGGTTCCAAGGGTGCGGTCCGACCTGCGCCGCGCCGTGGCCGGTCTTAAACGTCGCATAAAGACCTACGACCGCGCCATCTCCGAACATATCGCCGCCTCGCCCCTGCTGAGCGCCAGGCGGGCATTGATCGAATCGGTCCCCGGCGCCGGCCCCCAGCTCTCGGCCGCCCTGATCGCCTACCTGCCCGAACTGGGCCGGGCCAACGAGAAGCAGATCGCCGCTCTGGTGGGAGTGGCGCCGCTCAACCGCGACAGCGGCAAGTTCTCCGGCAAGCGGTTCGTCTGGGGCGGACGCGCCGGGGTGCGTTCGGCGCTCTACATGTCGGCCCTGGTCGCATCCCGCCGCAATCCCCGCATCAAGGCGTTCTACGACCGCCTGGTGGCGGCCGGCAAGCCCAAGAAGGTGGCCCTGGTGGCCTGCATGCGCAAGATTTTGGTCGCGCTCAACGCCATGCTCCGGCACGGCGAATTTTGGAGGACCGAAGAGCCGGCCGCGGCCGATCCCGCGATCCCGGAGATCGGCCAGTCGTCGGCCGACAGGGCTCCGTCTGGCATTACCCCCGACGCCGACTCCGCCGTCCCCGGAGGGGACGATCAGCACTCGGTAGAGGACCTGCCCTCGGGCAGCGGCTGAACCCGTAGGCGGGTCCCTGCTGTGGCCCCGGTCGGCAGCGGCCGGGGCAAGGTCCCTGGCGAAGCCGTATACCAAATCTGGCAGCGGCAGCGGATCGGGCCCGATCGGCGCAATCGATGCGGCCGAAAAAGGTTGCGATCAGCACCCGATCTTCCCCTCTCCTTCCTCCCCCGAACCCCCTCGAACCTCACCCCATCTGGGCTTGACTAATAAGACAATTGCTCACTACCTTCCCTCCCTCTCCCAATTGATCAGGTCAACCGCGGTCATGCCCGGCGGAAGTGACGGGGCTTCCTTGGCGAGAAATTCCTTGACGTTCAGCTTTTTCCGAGGGGGGTCGAACGTTCCGTTCGCAACGAGCGCAGCGTACCTATCACCATCCTCGAATTGCACACTCTCATCGACGGGCGTATGCGCGGCTATTGGCGTGCCGCGTGAGGTGATCAGCACCGTTTCGCCCTCCCTGACTTTGGGGTTTATATACAAAAGTGCCACGAATCCGCGCCACCTTGAATACAGTTACGCC
>CAYXKQ010000065.1:2383-9032 GCA_964465715.1 uncultured Chloroflexota bacterium | reverse complement strand
CGGCATGTCCGGCCCCGCCAGGCCCCGGATGGGGTACGGTAGTACCTGATATCGATACCCGAGTCAGGTCCGCCGCCGACTCTGCGAAGGTGCAATTGTGACCAGTCATAAACGACGGTCGACCCGTTTCCTGGGTTTGACCCTGGGCGCGCTGCTGGCAGCGCTGACGCTCGCCGGGTGCGATCTTGGGGCTGGCGAGCCGGATCCCGCCGCCACCCCGGTACCGGAGTCGCCAGCGGCAGTCAGCGATGATCTCGCCCCGGCCGCGGCCGCGGAACCGGCCGGACGCGCCGAGGCCTATTCGATGGCCGTGTTCGCCGAGCCCATCACCCGCAACGTCTGGAATTACTACGGCGGGCCGGGCGGTTCGGTCTGGACCGGTTACGTGGTCGGGTCGTACAACCTGAGTCTTTACGGCCTCTCCGACCAGCGCTTCGACTGGGTCCCGGCCGCGGCCGCCGACTTCCCGACCGAATTAACGGTCGAACAATCCGGCGGCCAGGAATTTTGGACGACCCAGGTCCCACTGCGCCAAGGTATCCAGTGGAGCGACGGCGAGGCATTAGACGCCAGCGATTTCGTTTTCACCGTCGAGACCGTGCAAACGCTGCGGCTGGGGTCCAACTGGGCCCAGGCGGTCGATCCCAATTTCGTGGAGCGTGTGGAAGCCCTCGACCCGCACACGGTGAAAGTCTGGTTCAAAGCCACCAACGAGGACGGCGAACCGCAGACCCCCGGACTGGGCGTGTGGCAGTTCGGGCTGGCCCTGATGCCCATCATGGCCGAGCACTACTGGCGACCGGTAGTCGAAGGGGTGCTGGCGCTGGACGACAACGCCGCCCAGGTGGAGGCCCTTTACGCCCACGTCCCGGATGGCGAACCGTCCGCCGGCGGACTCGGCTTCCGCCAGTGGGAGCCGGGCGCGTTCTACCAGAACTCGGCGGCTTCCAACTTCGCCTTCGAAGGGACCCGGGTCACTCAATTCAGCGATGGCTCAATCCGCTCCGAGAACCCGGTGCTCGGATACGAGGAAACCGTCCTTGGCGAGGGCGCCGGCGGGGTCGACCTTGAATTCGTGATCGGCCCGCACGCCGAGAACACCTCGTTCAACATCTACGGAAACCAGGACACCGCCATCCTGGCCCTGACCAACGGCGACGTCGACTACGTCTTCAATCCGCTGGGGCTCGAACAGGGATTCCGCAACCGGGTGGAGGCGGCCGACGACCTCACGCTGGTCAGCAACGCGAACAACGGCACCCGGTACCTGGGATTCAACGTGCGCAAGCCGCCGTTTGACTCGCTCGAATTCCGGCGCGCGGTCGCGATCCTCATCGACAAGGAATTCGTTACCCAGACCGTCCTGCAGGCGACCGCATTTCCGCAGTACGGGATGGTGGCGGAAGCAAATTCGTTCTGGCACAACCCCGAGATTGAACGCATCGGCGAGGGACTCTCCCGCGCCGATCGGATCCAGCAGGCCGTAGCCCTGCTGGAGGGCGCCGGATTCGAGTTCGAGGTACGACCTCAAGTGAGTGAAGACGGTAACTTCGTAAGCGTCCAGGGCGAAGGCCTGACCATGCCCAACGGCGAGCCGGTCCCCCAGGTGGAGATACTGGCCCCCAGCGCCGGTTACGATCCGCTGCGTTCGACATTTGCGATCTGGATCGAGCGCTGGCTGAATGACGTCGGGATACCGGCCCGGGCCAACCTGGCCGGCTTCAACGTGATCGTCGACAAGCTGTTCTCGGAGAACGTGGCCCAGGAACTTGACATGTGGATCCTGGGCTGGGCGTTCAACATCTTCCCCAACCACCTGGAATCCTTCTTCCACTCGCGTTATGCGCCCGAGAACCAGAAGGGCGGCAACAACTGGGGCGGTTTCGCCGACCCGGAGTTCGACGCCCTGGCCGACCGGTTCCTGCAGGCGACCACATTCGCCGACGCGCGCGAACTGGCCTTTCAGATGCAGGCCCTGATAGCCACCCGTCTGCCTTACGTGACCCTGTTTGAAACCCCCAAGCTGGACGCCTACCGGCCGGCCAAGGTCGAGTTTCCCTACACCCAGGTGCTGGGCGGGATCGAACAAGCCCAGGGGATGCAGACGATAGCCCTGATCAAGTAAGGCGCCGCCGCGTCACGATCGACCCCGACCGCTTGCCGAGGACGGTTAGATGACCAGGTACCTGTTGCGGCGGGGCCTGCAGATCGTGCTGACGCTATTCATATTCGTCACCCTGGTCTTCTTCCTGGTCAACGCTCAGCCCGGCGACGTGAGCAATTTCTTCGCCCTCGATCCGAACATCCCGCCGGAGACGCGGGCCCAGATCCAGGAGCGGTTCGGGCTCGACCAGCCGCTCTGGCGTCAGTACCTGACGTACCTGGGTAATTTCGTGCGCGGGGACCTGGGAACCTCCTTCTCGCTGTACCCGCGCGGGGTGGGCGAGGTGATCGCCGAACGGCTCCCGCGCACGGTGATGCTGTTCGCCACGGCCACCGTCGCCTCGTTCTATTTGGGTTTTGCACTGGGCAAGATCGTGGCCTGGCGGCGCGGACAGTGGTTCGAATACGCCGCCACCGTGGGCGGGGTATCGCTCTACACGGTGTTTACCCCATGGTTTGGCCTGATGATGATCTGGGCATTCGGGTACAAGCTGGGCTGGTTCCCGCTCGGCAAGTTCCTGGACCCGCGGGTCTGGTCTGGGGCGGCGGTCGACGCCAACACCCTGTTCGGTCAAATGTTGATTGCCGCCGGGCTGGTCTCGGTCCTGGCGGTCGCCGCCCTCGTCTTCGCGCGGCGTCGCCGGCTGCCGCATTCGGCTCTGATCGGGGTCGGTGTGCTGGCCCTGGCTAGCGCCGCCGCGCTCGGAACCTTTGCTCTGGCCGGCACCGCCTACCTGGCGCTGGACGTGATCTCGCACATGGTGTTGCCGGTTGTGACCCTGACCCTTATTTCCTTTGCCGGCACGATGCTGCTGACCCGCAACAGCATGCTCGAGACGATGCGCGAGGATTACGTCCTGGCGGCGCGGGCCAAGGGTTTGCCGGAATCAGTGGTGCGCGACCGCCACGTTGCCCGCAACGCCATCCTGCCGGTCGTCACCAGCCTGGTGTTTTCGCTGGCGTTCGCAATCGACGGCGGCGTGATCATCGAGACGGTGTTTTCCTGGCCCGGGATGGGCCAGACCCTGGTAGCGGCCGCCCAGCAGGAGGATCTGCCGCTGGCGGTCGGGGCTTTCGTATTCGTCGGCGTATTTGTCCTGCTGGCGCATCTGGCGGTCGATATTCTGTACGCCCTGCTGGATCCCAGGATCCGGTTGTAGATGAGGGTCGATGCCGATTACGGCGATAGAGCCCCGATCTGGCGGGTGCGGACCCGGCTGTTCTGGGCCACGACCCGGCGCAACTGGCGGCTTTTTGCCGCCACCCGGATCGGCCTGGCCGGACTCGGCATCATTACGCTTTACGCCCTCATGGCGATCGCGCACCCCCTGTTAATCGCCACCATTTGGGATCCGGCCGTTTATGACCCGGTGATCGGCTATGCGTTCGACCAGACCATCCAGCCCGCCCCGCCCAGCCGCGCCCACCTGCTAGGCACCGACCCACTTGGCCGCGACATCCTCTCGCAGCTGATGTTCTCGGCGCGAACCGAGTTCGTGCTCGGTCTGTCGGCGGCCGTGATCACGGTGACCATCGGAACCACGGTCGGGGCGATCGCGGCCTATTTTGGCGGCGTGGTGGACGCGGTCCTGATGCGCCTGGCCGACATCATGATCATGGTGCCCGGAATCAGCGTGCTGATCGTGCTCTCGGCGCTCGTCGGCGTCCAGCAATTCGAGCTGGCCCTGGTGATCGGGGTGCTGTCCGGATTCGGCGGAACCGCGGTGCTGCTCAAGTCCCAGGCATTGTCGGTGGTAGTCAAACCCTACATCGAGGCCGCCCGGGCGGCCGGCGGCGGACCCTGGCACGTGATATTCACGCACATCGTTCCGAACCTGTTGCCGCTGGCGTTCCTCTACATGATGTTCACCGTCACCGCCGCAATCTTTTCTGAGGCGGTCCTCTCGTTCCTGGGACTGCTGGACGTGCGGATGTCCTGGGGTCTGATGATCCACACCACCGAATCGGCCGGTTATCTACTGGACGTGGGAAATTACTGGTGGCTGATCCTGCCGGCCAGCCTTTCGATCACCCTGCTGTGTTCATCGTTCTATCTGGTCGGACGCGCGCTCGACGAGGTCGTGAACCCGAGGCTCCGCCGGCGATGAGCGCGGCGCCGCTTCTTCGGGTCGAGAACCTGACCCTGGAATACCTGACCGCCGACGGGCCGGTGGCCGCCGTCGACCGGGTTTCATTCGAGCTGCGGCCGGGCCAGGCGCTCGGGCTGGTTGGGGAATCAGGCTGCGGCAAGACGACCGTGGCCAATTGCCTGCTGCGCCTCCTGCCGGAGAACGCCCGCATTCGCTCCGGGCGGATCCTGCTCGGTGGCGAGGACATCCTGGGGTTTTCGCCATCCCAGCTGCGGGCCCTGCGCGGGGATCGGGTGGCGATGGTGTTCCAGGCGGCGATGAACTCGCTGAACCCGGTCTATCGGGTCGGGGAACAGATCGTCGAGGCCATCAGGGCGCACCGTTCGCTGCCGCGCGAAAGGGTGCAGGAACGACTCGAAGGGCTCTTCGAGCTGGTCGGCCTGGATCCTGCGGTCATGTGGTCCTATCCGCACGAATACAGCGGCGGCATGCGCCAGCGCGCGGTGATTGCAATGGCGCTCTGCTGCGATCCCGACGTGCTGGTGGCCGACGAACCCACTACCGCCCTGGACGTGATCGTGCAGCGTCGGATCCTGCGCCGCCTGGCCCGGATCCACCGCCGGTCGCAGCGGGCCATGATTCTGGTCTCGCACGACCTTGCCGCGATCGCCCAGGTCTGCGATCACGTGGCGGTCATGTACGCCGGCCAGCTGATCGAATCGGGCCCTACCGACCAGGTTCTCTCCGCACCCATACATCGCTACACGCGCGCCCTGCTCGACGCGGTGCCCAGGCTCCAGGGGCCGCGCCGCCAGTTGGCGGTCATCGGCGGCGAACCGCCGGACCTGCTCGACCCGCCGACGGGCTGCCGTTTCCACCCCCGCTGCCGGTGGGCGCTGCCCGAGTGCCGCACGCAGCAGGCGCCGCGGGTCGAGCGATCGGCGGACCACTGGGCCTTGTGTTTCGACCCCTGTCCGGAGCCCGCGTGATGGACCGGGCCGGTGAGCCGATCGTAACGGTCAGGGACCTGGGCAAGACCTTCGAGCAGCGCACCGGCATCCTGGCCCGCGGCAGGGCGCTGCGGGCGGTCGACGGGGTGAGCTTCCAGATCGCGCGCGGGCAGAGCTTCGGCCTGGTCGGCGGTTCCGGATCGGGCAAGACGACGACCGGCCGCATGCTGGTTCGCCTGGAAGACCCCACCGACGGGCAGATCATCTTCCACGATGGCCGGACCAGCTACGACGTGGCCGGCCTGCGCGGCCGCGCGCTCAAGTCCTTCCGGCGCCGCGCCCAGATCATTTTTCAGGACCCCTACGAATCGCTCAATCCCCGCAGGACCGTTTACGACAGCGTCATCGAGCCCCTGCGGGTGCACCGGATCGGCGGCCCGCGGCAATGGCGGCGCCGCGCCGAGGAATTCCTGGCCCGGGTCGGGATCGCCCCGCCGCACCGCTACCTGTTCCGCTATCCCCACGAGCTCTCCGGCGGTCAGCGGCAACGGGTCGCGATCGCCCGCGCGTTGATCATCGAACCGGCCCTGGTGGTGGCCGACGAGCCCACCTCGATGCTGGACGTGTCGGTGCGGGCGGGGGTGATCGGTTTGCTCGACCGGCTGCGACGCGATCTGGGAGTCAGCTTCCTGCTCATCACCCACGATCTGGCCGTGGCCCGTTATCTGTGTGATGAGATCGCGGTCATGCAGGGCGGACGCATCGTCGAACAGGGCGGCGTCGAGAAACTATTGGCCAGGCCCGACCACCCATACTCGAAGTTGCTGCTGGAGGCTGCCGGCGCGGCTCCCGATCGCCCCCGCCCGGCATGATACCGGCCTAGTTGTAGTCCCCGTGCGCCCCGGTCCCGCTGGGGTCTCTAAGTTCGTCGGCGCCGCACAGGTAACGCCACCACCGGGCGCGTTCGCCGACGACCCAGGCGCTCTCGCCGGTCAGTACGTGGGTGTCCTTGTTGACGAGGAAAAAGCGGCGGATCGCGGGGCTGTCCCAGCCGTCGGTGTTGAATGTCGCCCGCTGCTCGGTCCGCGGGTTGTAACGGATCTTGAACATGAAACGATGCTGATCGGTTTCGTTGGTCTGGGCGCAGTGCCAGAGCGCCTCGTGCAGGAAGCAGATCCGACCGCCTTTGCCCTCCAGGCGCTTCTGGCCCTTGATGTTCTTGTAGCGGCCGGTGTCGGGACCGAGCATCGATCGCATATGTGATCCCGGCAATACCAGGGTGGGACCCATCTCGTAGGGAACGTCGTGGGCGAAATAGGCGGTGAGGATGTCGAACGAGTAGGGATGGATCCCGGGCAGGCGGACCTGGCGGCGACCGCCCGAATCCACGTGCCAGAGCTGGGCCTCTTCCTGGAACGGATAGGTCACATGCAGCGCCGAGTGGTT
>CAYXKQ010000065.1:0-2373 GCA_964465715.1 uncultured Chloroflexota bacterium | reverse complement strand
CAGGCTCTGCAGCACCCCGCGGACCGCGGGCAGCTCGTGAATCTGGCGAATGGCGCTGGAGTGGTCGAAGAACCCGTCCTTGTTGTCGGTGATGTGCCAGGCGTATTCGGACTTGCGACCCGAATCATCGACCGCGGTGAGTTCGTCGGCGAACGCGCGCGCGTTCAGTTCATCCGGAATCAGGTCGTCGAATTCAAGGTACCCGTCGACCACGAAGCGGGCCATCTGCTCGACGGTAAGCAGGTGCCGTTTCTCGACCGGCGCCAGCTTTGGGTCAGATTCAGCAATTGCCATGTGTGTGCTCCTGCCGGCGGGGGGCCAGATCAGTCAACCAGTTTTTCGAGCATGTATTCATTGGAAAGTCCACCCAATGGCTGGCCGGCGGCGCGTTCGGGCACCGGCCCGGCCTGGATTACCCGCCAGCCGTCCCGTAGGGCGGCGATTCCGGTTGGGTAGGGCGGTTCGGACTCGCTACCGGCCTGCATCGGAACTTCGTCTTCGGAGAGGGTTCCGTCGTACAGAGCCCACGCAACTACTTCGGAGCTCAGATCACCGTTCCGGAGATTTAGGAATAGGAGTTTTTGGCGCACGTTCTCAGACCCTGCCGCAGCACCCAACTGGCGCTGGGCAAATACTAACGGCTCTGACCGAAATCAGCCTCGCCTGGTCGCGTTCAAGAGGGTCTCGGGGCGGTGTCGACCAGGAGGGATTGAGGACCTTTAGGCGGGCGGCGATGGATCCTCGGCGAGCGATCGTGTCCCAAATGCGGAGTCTGTTCGGGCCCGTCAAGCAACTCTCCGCGCGGCCACCGACCGGCAACCTGACAAGGCCCGCCCTTGGTGAAATGCCGGAGTCGAACCACCTCCGGCGGGAGTTGGCAGATGAGTTCCGCCGCGTGGGGAAGGATGCGGATGTTGCACCTATTTCGGACTTGACGGATGTCGGTGCCGGCCGCCGTTTGATCCGACCCCGCGGACAGGGATCAGGCGCAACCGGTCGCAACCGCCAGGGCGTCGCAAATTGCCCGCATCTGGCCTTGATTCAAGGACCTCACGTAGTCGCGCAAACGCGATTGTTTGACGGTTCGCACGTGATCCAGATTCACCGCCGACTTCCGTTTCAGTCCTTCCCGGATGCCGACAATCACGTCGCTCTGAGTCCCCCTGATGGTCGACGTGACGGAAGCAACTAGCGCGGTGTCGATGTGAACCAGGACTTCTTCATTTCTCCCCGCCGCGGCCTGTCATTCACTCGGCGGCCCTATCACCGTCATCGTCCAGCCAGGCAGATTCCTCCTCGGTCCACCCCTGGGTTGCCCCATATCCATCCGAATAACTCCGGGATATTTCAGCGGTCCTCGCGCTCGCCGAATACTCCTTAATCGCGCGTCGCAGCACAAGCGGACCTTCCGTCGGTTCTCACCGCTGGATCATCGTCCAATTCACTGAGAAGGTCTTCATCAATGGTGATTTGTATAGCTTTGATACCCACTCCTATCCCTGTTGATGTTATGTATGGTTTTTCCATCCAAAACGCCTGACTTGCCCGCGCGGCTACAGGAATTCACGTCACGGCCCGTTGGCGCGGTCGTCGGTTTCGCTCCGCCGGCGGGAGCCATCCCTGCCAAGCCGTCCAAAACCGCTGATCGATGCGGGACGCATACTCGGTCCGGCAGGCGACGGCGGTCCCTCCCTTGCCTGGCAAGGCTCCCAACCATCCGACCGGTCCGCATCCGGACAACGCATCGAACACCGCACCAGGCCGCCAACGCGCGTCATTGACGAAGGGACCGCGTGCACAAATGACAATTGGTTGACAGTGTAAATGTCCCACACAGCCCGATGGACCATGCTGCAAGGAGCAAATGTGACGATCAACGATTCGACCGGTCTGGCCGACCAACTCTCAACAACGGAAAAGGCAGCCCTGACCGCCGGCGCCTCCATGTGGGAAATGCAGGGCGTGGAACGTCTCGGCATTCCCGGACTCAAGGTCACCGACGGACCAAATGGTGCGCGCGGCAGTGGCATTTTCGGCAGCGGCAAAAGCTCCGCCTGCTTTCCCTGCGGCTCGGCCCTGGGCGCGACCTGGGACCCCGAACTGGTCGAACGCATCGGCGTCGCCCTTGGCCAGGAGGCCCGGACCAAATCCTGCGCCGTCCTGCTGGCCCCGACCGTCAATCTCCACCGATCACCCCTGTATGGACGTAATTTCGAGTGCTTCTCGGAAGACCCCCTGCTCTCGGCCAGGCTGGCGGTGGCCTATGTGCGCGGGGTGCAGAGCCAAAAGATTGCGTGCGTGATAAAGCACTTTGTCGGCAACGACGCCGAATTCGAACGCATGACCATCAATTCAGTGGTCGACGAGCGGACC
>CAYXKQ010000064.1:2181-9331 GCA_964465715.1 uncultured Chloroflexota bacterium | reverse complement strand
TTCCAAATCCGGGATCGTGTGACCGAGCAACCGGCAGAGCACGCCGGGGTCCCCGGCGCGGGCGGCGGGATAGGAAAGGACCACCACATCGCGGTGGGAGAGGTACTCGTTGGGGGCCAGTGCACGCAGGCGACCGGCGAACCCGGGTTCGCCGGCGCTCAACCGGTCGATCAGGCCCTCCAGCAGGCCGCTGATCCGCAGATGAGCACTGCCTCCGGGGCCGGCGCGTAGGACGACCAGGGAACCGGGAAATGAGCGGTCGAGGGCCGCACTCACCGGGCCGAGCAGTTCGGCATGCGAATGCTGGCTGCGGCGACCGTCGGTAAGCGGTAGCAGGTCGCCCATGATGGAGTCCAGCTCGCGGTTGGCCAGCCGCAGATCGGCGTCGGGCCGCTCCTGAATGTAGGCGACCACCAGCGACGCGGCGTGCCCGCCGAGGAAGGCCAGCTCGCGCACGGTCGGGTAGTCGCTGACCGCGGCTAGACCGAAAAACAGGCGGGCGCTGCTGTGCGCGGCGTACTCGGCGGCCGCGGCCGCGGCCGGCCGGAGCAGGTCGGTCATGTCCGCCGGATCCCAGCTCCCCGGCCCGGCGACGATCCCATCCCTAGGGGAGGGTGAGGAAGTCGCCGTGCAGCCAGTTGCCGTTCGCGGTTTCGTACCAGGTGACCCCATCGATCTGCCGGGTCTGACCGGTCAGCTGGACCTGATCGCCGTCAGCCAGCTGGGTGACCACCTGGGAGTTTGTCAGGCTCGGAGCATCGCGGACATTGAGCTCGGCCCCGCCGGTGGAAACGGTAGCAATGATCGAGGTGTCGGCGGGTTCGGGCGCGGCGCTGCCTTCCGGGGGAATCTGCAGCTCCTGGCCGGCGAAGATCTGGCCCGGATCGGAGAGATCGTTGTAATCGGCGAGAACGTCGATGGCTACGCCCAACCGGCTGGCGATGTCAAAGAGCGTGTCGCCCGATTGCACCACATACACTCCGGCCGGCGGCGCCGCCGGCGCTGGGTCGGGCGCCGGCGCCGGAGTCTGCACAACCGGCGGTATCGCAGTGGGCAGGGCCGTGGGGGCAGGAGTGGCCGGCGCGGGCACGACCGTTGCCGGGCCCTGAACGGGGGCGATCGTGGCCACCGGCGCGGCCGTCACCGTCGGGGTGGGGGTGACCACCGCCACATCCACCTCGCCGGCGTCGCCACCGAAGAAGGCGTTCACAATCAGGATCACAATCAGGGCGTGGATGAAGATCGGTACCAGCAGGAACGTCAGAAACAGCCGGTAGCGGCGTAATTCGCGCATCATTTTCTAGCCAAACCGCTCCTCGGCGAACGGGTCGCCGCGCATGTGATAGCCGTTAAGTTCCCAGAAGCCGGGCCGGTCGGCGGCGATGAACTCGATCGCGGCCAGCCACTTGGCGCTCTTCCAGGCGTACAGATGAGGGACGATCAACCGCACCGGCGCGCCGTGGTCGCGGGTGATCGGCTCACCGTTGCGCTCGAGGGCAAATATGTTCTCGGACCGGTCAAAGTCCTCCAGCAGCAGGTTGGTGGTGTAACCCCCGTAGCAGTGCAGCATGACCGCTCTGGCTTCGGGCAGCACCCGCACCTGCTCCATGAGTCGTTTAACGGGAACGCCGGACCAGTCGTTGTCCATCATCGAGAACCGGGTCACGCAGTGAAAATCGGCGTGGAAGGTCTCGTAGCCGAGGGCCTTGAACTGGTCGGCGTCGAACGTCAGTTCATCTTCGACCAGGCCCTGGATGCTCAGTTGCCAGGCGCTGATCGGAATGTCCGGAGTGGGGCCGTAGGTCAGGACCGGCCAGTTGTCGACCAGGTGCTGTCCGGGAGGGACGCGATCACCGAAGGCAGCCAGCTGCGCGGCGCGGCGCTCCGCCCGCGATTTGGTGCCGAACAAGTCCAATTAGCCGCCCTTCCGATAATCAGCAGCGGGCCCAACTACTAGGTTATTTCATGGATGCGGCTTACATAACCAACCGGCGTTTCCGCGCGATGCTGCCGTTCAACCCGCGACCACGGGCAAAGCATGATCCACCAGGCGTGCATTGGACCCCCGGCGTAATGCATGAATTGGGCCAGGGTCCCGACAAATCGCGAACGGATGCGGCCAATGCTCGTTGAAAGATCAACGTTCTGATGGAGCAGTATTTGCCCCCTGCGGAGGCGGAGCCGGCATTCCGGGTCGATGCCTACCCGCCCGACCTGCCGGGGCTCCCGTGGATGGTTTACCGGCGCGTCGGCGGCAGGATGCTGCGGCTCTGGTTCCGCTATCCGGAAACGGCCGCATCCGGGCCGCATCCGGCAGTCCTGTTCTTCTTTGGAGGCGGGTTCCGGATGGGCACGCCGGCCCAGTTCGACTATCAGGCGCGCGCCCTTGCCGCGGCCGGGGTGGTTGCGATGCTGGCCGATTACCGGGTTGCCAGCCGCGATGGCGTCGCGCCGGGGGCCTGCATCGACGATGCCCGCGCGGCTTATTCGTGGGTCCGCACCAGCGCCGAGCGGTTGGGCTTGGACGGGGGCCGGATCGCGGCCGCCGGGGGTTCGGCCGGTGGCCATCTGGCGGCCGGGCTGGCGACCTTCGCCCGGCCCGCGGCTGGCCCGGGTCCCGCAGCTCTGGTCCTGTACAACCCCCTGTTGGTCATGGCGCCGCTGCCCGGGATCTTTGACCTGGACCCGGAGCGGGTGGAGCTTTTTGAAAAGACGATCGGATGGCCGGCGACCTCGATATCCCCCGCCCACCACCTGGCCTCGGATCTGCCGCCGACCCTGATCATGCACGGGGAGGCCGACGGCCTGATACCCTGCGCGTCGGCGGCCGCGTTCAGCCGGCTGGCCGGCCAGCGTGATCTGGACTGTCGGCTGATCACCTATCCCGGGGCCGACCACGGCTTCTTCAACGCCGGCGCCAGCCGGGATAACTCTCTGCTGCGCGATACGACCCTGGACCTACTCCGGTTTCTGGGCCGGATCGGCTGGATCGAAGGAGAGGCCACCGCTTAGTCCGCTGAGACCGGCGATCGCCGCGGCGTAGCCTTCGGACGCCCCGCCGCCGGGGAAGCCGGACCCCCAGGCCAGGCGGCGGCTGCCCAGCGAAGACCGCAGGCGCGAGAGGGCTTGGGCAAAATCGGACACGGGGGGACTGTCGCCGATCACCAGGATCCCGATCCGGGAATCTGAGGCGGCGGCCAGCAGCCGATCGACGGCGGAACGGGTCACGGCCGAACGCGACACCTCCAGAAAAAACCGACCACCGCGCAGGCCGCTCACATCGGCGGGTTTGGCCAGGTAGATCAGCTTGCCGGCGTCCAGGACCTGCTGGGCGGCTCCGGGGTCGGCGGCGAGAGCGGCCGGGTCAAAGCGGGCTCCGATTACCCCTTCCAGGCCAACTGTCGGCGATCCGGCGGCGCACACCGCGCGCACTTTTTCCGGGTACATCTCCAGCGCGGCACGCAGGTAGGAATGATCGGTGCCGTACTGAGGGGGCTGGACGATGACTGCCGCATCAACGCCGTTTACGCCCATCGTGATCAGCAGCTGTTCGACCGGCGCGGCACCGGGCGGGTCGACGACCTGCGGGTACCGGTAGAGATTCAGCGAATAAACGCTGGCGAAACCGTCGATCCGCATCAGGCGGCCACCACGCTCAGGATGGCCGAATCGGCCGCGTTGCCGGCCGCGTCGATGGCCCGCGCCGACAGCGTGTGCGGACCGGCGAAGGCCCACCAGCTGACGCTGTAAGGAGCCAGCGCGTCGCTGGCGATGCGGAGGCCGTCGACATAGAAGTCGACCCGCGCTACGGTGGCATTGTCGCTGGCCAGCGCGGTAAGACGATTGGGGCCGGCCGAAATCAGTGGCCCGGGCTCGGCAACCGCCAGCCGGACTTGGGGCAACTGGCGGTCGATGACGAGTGGGCGCACGATCTCGTCGCTGCTGCCATCGGGGAATTCGATCCGGGCCCGCAGCATGATCGGGCCGTCGGGGAGGTCGGCGACCGGTAGCCGCCCCAGTACGTCCGGATCGGGCTCCTCCGGTGCGGGCGCCGGGAGGGGCAGCCATTCCGATGGCTGGGGCCCGATGCCATAGCTGAGAGTGGCGCCGGCACCTCGTCCCCGCACCGCGGTCTCGCTGGAGAGCACCGCCCCGGCCGACGGTGAGGCCAGGATCAGACCGGCCGGCGGGCGCAGGAAATCAAGCGCGTCGGCGTATTCCCGCGGCGCCATCGCCAGCGGGTCGTCACTGGCCCGTGCCTGCTGCCATGACCATGCTTCGGGCGGCAGCGCGATGCTGATCCTTTCTTCGATTTCGGCGGTTGGCGCGTCGGGTCCGGCCAGCTTGCCGGACGGGGCGTGGATCCGCAGCGGCACATGCAGGTCGTCGCTGCCGAACGGTTCAGTGCCGGCAATGAACACCTCGCTGATCGGGGCCGGTGAATAGGGGCCTGGGAGCAGGCCCGAAAGGGGATCGATCGCAACCTCGATCAGGCCCGGTGGGCGCTCAAACGGGACCGGCTCGGGGGCCAGCCGGGCGTGGGCGATCTCCATGGCCGCGTGCCAAATCGGCAATGCCCCCCGCGAACCAGGGACGTCGGCCATCGGGGTGTTGTCGGCATTGCCCACCCAGACCGCGGTGGCGATCTGGGTCGAATATCCGGCGGTGGCGGCATCGCGGAAGTCGTTGGTGGTGCCGGTCTTGACCGCGGCCTGGTGCCCGGCAACGAGCATGTTGGGGTTCGCGCCAAATATCGCCCGGCGCGCCTCGGCGTCGGAAAGGATGTCGGTTATGAGGAAGGCAACCCGTTCGTCGATAGCCGGGTGCGGCGCCTGGCGCTGCGGACCGGAAACCTGGATGCCGCGGCTGTCGGTAATCTCCAGGATCGGATTTGGCGGACGGTACAGCCCGCCCTGGCCGAAGGCCCCGTAGGCGCTGGCCAGGTCCAGCAGCGGAACTGCCGCCGAGCCGAGCGCCAGCGCCGGCCCGTAGTCGGCCGGCCCTCCGGCAATCGTCAGACCGAGCGCGCGCGCGGTGTCCAACGTCGCCTCCACCCCGGCCAGCTGCTGGGCCTTAACGGCGGGAATGTTGAGCGAATTGGCCAGGGCGAAGCGCATCAGCACGGGGCCGCGGAACCGCAGATCGTAATTGCCCGGTTCGTAGGGTTCCTCGTCCCCAAACTGCGGGATCGAAACCGGCACGTCATAAAAGAGGGTCGCCGGGGTCTGGCCCTGCTCAAGCAGGGTCGCGTAGGTGAACGGCTTGAAGGCCGAACCGGGCTGGCGCGGCGCCAGGGCCATGTTCACCTGCCCGTCGATGTCTTCGTTGCCAAAATCGGCGCTGCCGACCATCACCAGGATGTCGCCGGTTTGTGGGTCGAGTACCACCACGGCGGCATTGTGGGCGTTGTGGCCGCCCGCCAGGAGCGTGGCGACATGCTCGTCGACGGCCGCCTCGATCTCGCGCTGGGCATCGAGCCGCAGCGTGGTCTTGACCCGCCATCCCTGAGTGGCAACATCGGGCCCGTAACGCTCCTGCAGGTATTCGGCGACGTAACGGAAAAAGTGCGGGGCCGGCCCGAAATCGGGGTCCGGCGGCGCAAATACCAGGGTTTCGGCCTTGGCGCGGCGGACGTCGTCGGCGGTGACGAAGCGGTTGCGCTCCATCAGGTCGAGCACGTTGTGCTGGACACTGGTTGCCGACGCCAGGTCGGCGAATGGGTTCAGGGCCGTCGGCGCCCGTGGTATGCCAACCAACATGGCGGCTTCGGCCAGGCTGAGATCGTCAACGCTCTTGCCGAAATAGGTATCGGCGGCGGCGGCGATTCCGTAGGCGAGATTGCCGTAGTTGTTCTGGTTCAGATACAGGGCCAGGATCTCGTCCTTGGCCAGGTCCTGGGAGAGTCGATAGGCCAGGACAACCTCGCGCAGCTTGCGCTCCAGCGTCTGCTCGGGCGAGAGCAGCGAGTTCTTGACCACCTGCTGGGTAATCGTCGAGAACCCGGAGACGATGTCCTGGGCCCGCAGGTTCAGCCAGGCGGCCCGGACAACGGCCCGCAGGTCGAACCCCGGGTTGTCGTAGAAGCTGGCGTCTTCGGATGCTACTACCGCGTCCTTTATCAGCTGGGGAATCTGGTCGGGGGCCAGCAGCGTGCGCCGGCCCTCGTCGATCAGTTCGCCCAGCTCGACCTCGTCGGCCGAGTAGATCACCGTGCTTTCGAACAGGTCGTCTGAAAAATCGGCGACCGCGCCGACATCGGGCAGGTCTTCGAATATCGAATTGATGAATGGGGCCGACAGCAGCAGCAGCCCGATCAGGGCGCCGGCCACGAATATCGCAAATGCCCCCACCAGTCCGAGCCCGACTGCCGCGATCGAAACCAGGGCCAGCGCGAGAGGTCGCCGGCTCGGTTCCGGCTGGAGGTTCAGGCCGCGGTTGAGCATCGGTTTCAGATTCGCAGGGCGGACGGACTTCTAGGAGATTCTGGGGCAACCGGAGCCCTGCGCCAGTGGCTTTCGGCCGCCGCCGGCTTCGGTGGGCGCAACAGGACTTGAACCTGTGACCTCACGGATGTGAACCGTGCGCTCTGGCCAACTGAGCTATGCGCCCGCGCCGCAAATTGATCCACAGCGTGCGAGTCTAGTCTCCTTCGGGCCGCGCCATCGGGCCCGATGGCTTGCAGCACTGCAGAATCGAAGACGCGAGGGCGTGATCGCGAAAGGGTTTTCGGTGGTGGTTGCTTCGAAGGGCCGGCGGCTGGGCGCGTTTTTGATCGACGCTGTGCTGCTGGTGATTGCTACCGGCGTCTTGACATCCGGATTGTTCGCGCTGGCCTACGGAGCCAACAGCGATGAGGCGGCGGTGGCAATCTTCGTGATCGGCGGATTGTCAGGGCTGGTGTTGCTTTTTGCCTACAAATTCGTCCTCGAACTCACGCCCTGGCGGGCCACAATCGGGAAGAAGATCCTGGGCATCCGGGTCGTGGCCGGCGACGGGGCGGAAGCCGGTGCCGGCGCCATCATCGGGCGCGAGATTCTCTATGTGGTTTTCAGTTCGATTTCGATCGTGAACCTGATCTTCTTCATCATGCTGGCGGTCGACGACGACGCCCGCGGCTGGCACGACCATCTGGCCTCGACCAAGGTCGTGC
>CAYXKQ010000064.1:0-2171 GCA_964465715.1 uncultured Chloroflexota bacterium | reverse complement strand
GCCGCCGGAGCGCGTTCGCTATGGAACGACCGAGATCCGCCGTCTCGCGACGCCGGCCTCGACCAAGGTCGTGCTGGGCTAGGAACTGAGCCGGCGGCGGTTAACCGGGTCCGTCCGGAATGCCCGGCCAGCTGAGCATCTGAATCTCGACGCTTTCGCCGGGTTCAACCCGCCCGCAGCCCTCGGGGATCACCGCCAGCGCATCGGCCCGGGCCAGCGAGGACATGATCCCCGACCCCTGGGCCCCGGTCGGGCGGCAGCAAAATTCGCCGTCGCGCTGCCAGACCAGCACGCGAGCGTAGGTCCGGCGCTGCAGATCTCCTGGTATGGAGTCGGTGGCGCGAGCCCTTATCAGCGGCCGCTGATGGTCGTCGCGGCCCTGCATGGCCAGAATCAGCGGCCGCCCGAACAGCTCGAAGACAACCAGTCCGGACACGGGATTGCCGGGCAGGCCCAGCACCGGGGTCCCGGCGATCCGGCCGGCCGCCAGCGGTTTGCCCGGCTTCATCCGGATGCGCCAGAAGTCAATGTGGTGCTGGCCGATGACGTGCTTGACCAGATCGTGGTCGCCGACCGAAACGCCACCGATTGTGAGCACCAGGTCCGATTCGGCGGCGGCGTCGAGCAGGGCCGCGCGGACGGCATCGATTCGATCGGCCACAATCGGTCGTCGCTGCGGTCGTCCGCCGTGCTGGGCCACCAGCGCCTCCAGGGCCCAGGCGTGATTGTTGCGAATCTGGCCGGCCCGCGGTTCGGCGTCGATCTCGACAATCTCATCGCCCGTCGGGACTATTGCCACGCGCGGACGGCGCCGCACCGGCACCCGGGTCCGGCCCAGCGATGCCGCCACCCCGATGGCGCCCGGCGTGAGGATGCTGCCGGCGGGCAACGCCGTGCTCCCGGCGGCAAGATCCTCGCCGGCCCGGCGGACGGCGCCGCCGGGTTCGGCCGGGCAGAGCACCGCGACCGTTGAGCGGTCCTGGCCGGCCGCCTGCTGGCCGGCCCGGCCCCAGTCTTCGCGGTCGGTGTCCTCGAACCCGACCACGGTGTCCGCGCCGGCCGGGACCGGGGCGCCGGTCATGATGCGCACGGCCTGCCCGGGGCCGACCGGCCGGGAATCACTGCTACCGGCCGGCTGTTCGTAGATGACCTCGAGCCGAACCGGGTGGTCCGCGCCGGCCGCTGCGATGTCTGTGGCGCGCAGAGCGTAGCCATCGAGCGCCGAATTGTCATGCGGCGGAACCGGCGCGTCCGCCCTGACGTCCTCGGCCAGGACCATTCCGGCGCAGGATTGAAGGTCCACCTCTTCGGCACCGAGCGGACGCGCCAAAGACAGCACCCGTTCGAGGGCGTTTTCAACGCTGAGCAGATCGTCCATGCGGGGGCCTTCCGTATTGGCAAATGAACTGGTCCGGCGGCCGGGCCGACAGTTCGATTTTGGCCGTTTCCAAAGGGGCTTTCAGGATGAAGCGAATCTTGAAGCTTCTATAATGCCACCTAATCGCGGAACCAAATAGCCGGAACGGCTTTGCGTGACTGACCAACTTGCCAAAGCCGTCGAATCCTTGCGCCGCGGCGGGCTTGCGATCCTGGTTGACGACCGCTCCCGCGAGAACGAGGGCGATGTCGTGGTGGCGGCCGAATTCATCACCGCCAACGCGATCACGTTCATGGCCGAACACTGCCTCACCATGATCACCATTCCGATGACGGCCGCCCGCCTGGCCCGGCTGGGGATCGACCTGATGGTGAAGGCCAATAGCGGGCCGGAGCACACTGCGTTTACCGTTTCCATCGATTACCGGCACGGCACGACCACGGGCAGTTCGGCTGAAGACCGCGCCAAGACGATTCGGGCCCTGGTCGATGAAAAAACAAAGCCCAGCGACTTTGCCTCTCCCGGCCACGTTTTTCCGCTGCGCGCCCACCCCGGCGGTCTGGCGGCGCGGCGCGGTCACACCGAAGGGGCGATCGAGCTGATGAAATTGGCCGGCCTCTATCCGGCGGCGGCGATATCCGAAATTCAGGGCCGGCACGGAAGGATGCTGGTAAAGGACGAGCTGGCCGAGTTCGCCCGGCGCTTCGATATGCCGATAGTCCAGATCCAGTGCATCGTCGAACACCTCGCGTCCGCCGGCCAGTCTCCGAACGAAACCGGAGCGGCGCTGTCG
>CAYXKQ010000063.1:7453-9453 GCA_964465715.1 uncultured Chloroflexota bacterium | reverse complement strand
CAGTACGCCTACAAGCGGTTCCCGGCGGTTTTCGACGACATCAGCCGGTCGGCGATCAGAAGCCACGGCGAGGACGTCATCAAGGACGAGAACCCGCCCGCGGTTCACGAATATCCGTGTTTTCTGGTCTCGATGAACCAGGACATGCGGGCGTTCCCGGACCAGATCGTCAAGCGCAGCCTGATGATCTACACCACGACCGCGCTGCCGTCCTACAAGGAGGAGCTCCGGCACCGGCTGCACCTGAAGATCCAGGCGGTGCGCCGTTCACTTTCCACCAATCTCTACCGCGCCTACCTTCAGCGGATGCTGCAGATCCTCTCCGATCCGCCGCCGGAACCGGATTGGCTCGAGCTCTCCTCGACGGTCCTGTCCGGTCTGATTAAAGAACTGACGGGGGGTGCAACACCCGCCTGGTGCGCTCCGATCACGTGGAACGAGTACGCGGTAAAGCGCCATGAAAGGGTGCGCGCGCAACTGCGCCATCTCCTCCGCCCGGCCACCCAGATCAGTTCCGAAGGCGCGGCGCCAACCGGGTGGGTACTCGAGGAACAGAAGGTCGTCGTCATTGAAAAGACGGATTCGTTCGGGCGGCGCGAATTCGAATGGGACAACGTGCCCTCGACCCTGATTGACGACAGCTCCAGCGTGGGTGGCAGAACCGTGCTGAACCGGCCCGAACTGGAGGAATTCCTCGAAGTTCCGCTCGCCAAGCCGCGCGGCGGACTGCTACGGTTCTTCGGGCGCCGGCGCAAATTCAGCTGAGCGCAGGCCCGCCGGGCCGGCCGCGTCCGGTCTTGGGCGATCAGTTCATCCGCAGAGAGTCCGCATCGACCAACAAACCGGTTCCTGCGCATTTGGTCGGGGCGAACTTCGCGGAATCAAATCAGGGTAGATTCTGACGAATCATCATTCGAGCAAGCCTGGAGGCGCCATTGGACGTAGGCGATACCGCCCCCGATTTCCAGATCCCCTCGACCGGTGGCGGCGATTTCTCGCTTGAAGGCGGGCTAGCCGCCGGCCGCGTGGTGCTGGCCTTCTACCCCAAGTCATTCACCAGCGGCTGCACGCACGAGATGGAGGTGCTGCGCTTCCTGCACCCGCGCTTTACAGGCGCCGGGGTCAGCATCCTGGGGGTTTCGGTGGATACCCTGCAGACCCAGCAGCGGTTCAAGAAGACCCTGGGCCTGCCGTTCGAGCTATTGGCCGACGATCAGACCGCTGCCAGGGCCCTGGATTGCCTGCGCGACTCGGGCCGGGCCGAGCGCGACGTTTACGTGATCGGTCCGGGGCGCAGGATCGAATTCGCGATCCACAAGCTCGATCCCCGCAACGAGGGCCAGTACAAGGAGCTGCTCGAGGCGGTCGGCGCCGATACCGAAGGGCTTTGAGCAAGCGGTCCGGCGGCCGCCTTCAACCTGACTGGGGAAAGTCGCGCCGCGCCGTTGCCAGGAACCCAAGTCCCAGCAGCACCAGCGCGTAGAGGGCAAGCAGTCCGATCGACTCGGCCCGCGTGGGTCCCTCGTACTGAACCGAGAAATCCCCCTCCGCGGACAGTCCCGAGAACACCGCCATCAACGTTTCCTGGCCGTAGGCGGTGGGCTCGAGGCGATGCGGCAGGTAGTTGGGCAGCTCGTCCCAGAAGCCGTCTCCGACCGCCGAGGCGATCTCGGTGATGAACGGAGTGAAGAAGGCGAACACCAGCGGGATGGCCATGCCGGCGGCCGCCGACCGCGTCAGGATGGCCACGGCGAAGGCCACGGTCCCGTAAAAAAGCAGCAACCCGATCGTTCCCAGGTACCGGTCCAGCAGGTCCAGGCCGAAGTAATTGGGCGGGGCGACCGCGATCGTGCCGAAGGCAACGTCGGCCACCCACATCACCACGCCCGAGATCAGCATGGTCAGGGTGATGGCCACCACCACCGATCCGATCAGCGCCAGCCATTTGGCCAGGAGAACCTCGTGTCGGCGGGGGCCGCGCGCAAACAGCTGGCGGATAG
>CAYXKQ010000063.1:2765-7435 GCA_964465715.1 uncultured Chloroflexota bacterium | reverse complement strand
ACGTTCAGCGCCAGCACCGCCAGATAGCCGTTAGGGAATCCGATCAACGATCCCAGTGCCTCGGTCAGCCCCACGTCGTCAATCTGGACCTGCGATACCAGTTTGAACAGCAGGATCGTGATCGGCCCGACCAGCTGCAGCAGGGTGAGCAGGATCCAGGTCATCCTGCGTCCCAGGATCTTCTGGAATTCGGCCGCCAGCAGCTGTTTCACGATGCCTGCCCGGCCTTGACCTTGTCCAGGAAGAACGTTTCCAAATCGATGCTGACGGTCGCTATTCCGGAGACTTCGATTCCGCCCTTCACGAGCAGCTGATTCACCTTGCCGGCATCTTCGGGCTCGATCTGAACGACCAGTTCGTAATCGCCGGTCGCGGTGGCGGAATAGTCGGATTCGGACAGCAGTCCCAGCGCCCGCTCGGCATCGCCCACGCGAAAGCGCACGCCGCGTCCACCGGCCAAGAGCGTCTCGACGTCGCCCTGGACTACGGTGCTGCCGGAAACCAGGATCCCCACCCGGTCGCACACCTGCTCGACTTCGGCAAGTAGGTGCGAGGAGAGCACCACCGTGGCGCCGGCGCGCTGGGCGACGCTGCGGATCAGGTTCCGGAATTCGTAAGCCCCGGCCGGGTCCAATCCCGCGGTCGGCTCGTCAAGCACCAGCAGGTCCGGGTCCACCAGCAGCGCGTTGGCCAGCCCCAGGCGCTGGCGCATGCCGGTCGAATAGGTCTTGAACTTGGACCCGGCGCGGTCGGCCAGACCGACCGTTTCGAGCGCCTGGTCGATCCTGTCCGGATCGATCGATCCCCAGTACCGTCCCATCACCTCCAGGTTCCGGCGGCCCGAGAGGTATGGATAGAACAGCGGCGTTTCAATGACCGCGCCGACGCGCCGCAGCGCCTGCGGGCGGTCCCGGTTGGCCGGTTGGCCGAAGAGTTCGAGCGAACCCGAATTGGGACTGATCAGGCCCAGCAGGATCCCCAGGAAGGTGGTCTTGCCGGCCCCGTTCGGACCGAGCAGCCCGTAGACGCTTCCGGTGGGGACGTCCAGGTCCATGCCGGCCAGGGCGTGCACCTTGCCGTAGCGCTTGTGCAGGCCGCGGGCCTGGATCGTCAGATCGTTACTTGACACCCGCGACTCGCAGCAAGCGCGGGTTGGCGGGGCTTTGCAAGGCGGGCCAATCCGGGAGCGTTCGGCTAATTTTCGCAACCTGCCGATCGATCAACGTTCTCGATAAATTGATACGGTGCCGCGATTGCCCCGGTTTGACTGGCCGGAATGCAATATGTGAGAAGATGCGGATCCGCGCAACTGACCGATACGCCAAGGCAATGCCCGTGCCCACCGACCTGCTGATCAAGCGGCTGGCCCCGATCGCCCGGATCAAGGCCAGGCTCTACTCGCACTTCGTCGAGCACCTGGGCAATTGCACCTATCCGGGGATGTGGGTCGGGCCGGATTCGGCGATCGAGAACGTCGGCGGGCTGCGCAAATACACCCTGGACCGGCTCCGCGGGGTGAGCAAGGGGACCGTGTACCGCTGGCCGGGCGGCTGCTTTGCCGACCATTACCACTGGCGCGATGGCATTGGCGATCCCGGGAACCGGCCGGTGACCCGCAACATCTGGTGGGGCGGGCCCGAAACCAACCAGTTCGGCACCCACGAGTTCATCCGTTTCGCCGACGAACTGGGCGCCGACACCTACATCTGCGGCAACCTGGGTTCGGGCAGCGCGGCCGAGATGATGAGCTGGCTCGAATACTGCAACGCCGCCGAAGACGAGAACTCCTGGGCCCGTGAACGCGCCGGCAACGGGCACCCCGCCCCGTTCGGGGTGCAGTGGTGGGGGGTCGGCAACGAGAACTGGGGCTGCGGCGGCAACATGACCGCCGCCGAGTACGCCGCCGCCTACCGGCGTTATGCCAATTACCTGCATCGGATGGACCTGGGGGTGCAGCTGGTCGGGGTAGGGCATACCCCGGACTGGAACCGTGAATTCATGGAGGCGATGCAGCTTGACCGGGCCCTGCCGACGCTGCCCAACCTCTCCCTGCACCGCTACCTCTTCAAGGGCGGGCCCGACGTCGGGTTCTCCGACGCCGATTACTACGCGCTGATGAGCGAACTGCAGATCGTCGAGGACGACATCATCCGTGCCGACGGGATCCTTTCCCACCACGAATTGGCGCAGAGCCCGATCGGAATCGTCTTCGACGAGTGGGGTGTCTGGTGCCGTTCGGCGGCCAACCTTGAATCCGGAACCGAGCAGATCAACACCGTGCGCGAAGCGATCTGCGGAGCGGTGATCCTGGACTACTTCACCAACTGGTCGCACCGGGTGGTGATGAGCAACGTGGCCCAGACGGTCAACGTCCTGCAGTGCCTGGTAAAAGTCGATGGTCCCGACAACTGGACCACGCCGAACCTCGACATCTTCGAGTTCTACCGGGCGCACGTGGGCAACGACGCCGTGCCGGTGGGATTCGAAAACGCCCCGCTGCTGGCCGATGCGGGCGACGCCGGCCGGCCGGTCCAGCAACTCTCGGTCTCGGCATCGGTTGCCCCCGACACTGCCAGCGCGGCCCTCTGCCTGACCAACCTGCATCTGACCGATCCAATCTCGGTCCGCGGCCGCGTCGTCGAGGCCCAGGTCGCCTCGGCCAGCGCCCGCGTGCTCACCGGCGCCAGCCCGCAATCACACAACAACGCCCGCGATCCCGACAGGGTGCGTTCGACCGCTCATCCGGCCCGGTCCGTGGACGGGTGCCTGGTGCTGGAGATACCACCGCACTCGACCGTCCAGGTAGACCTTGAACTGCAAGCCTGACCGATGAACCCGGCACCCGCCACCGTCGGACTGCTGCACCCGGGCGCGATGGGTTCGGCGGTCGGCGCCGCCCTTTCCGGCAACGGCCACCGGGTCCTCTGGGTTTCGCAGGGACGCAGCCAGGCGACGCTTGCGCGGGCCCGGAATTGCGGTCTGGAGGATGCCCAGACCCTCCAATCCCTGGCCCGGCAGAGCAATATTCTGCTCAGCATCTGTCCGCCCGAATTTGCCCTGGAAGTGGCCGAGCAGGCGGCCGCGGCCGGATTTGCGGGCACGTTCGTCGACGCCAACGCGGTCTCGCCGGTGACCGCCCGCGCCGTGGCCGCCGCCGCGCTGGCCGGAGGTGCGGCCGGGTTTGTCGACGGCGGAATAATCGGCCTCCCGCCGCGCGAACCGGGCACCACCCGGCTCTATCTGTCCGGCGACCGGGCGGCGGAGGTGGCGGATCTGTTCGATGGCAGCGTCCTGGGCGCCATCCCGATCGCGGGCGGAGAAGGCGCGGCCTCGGCCTTGAAGATGGCTTATGCGGCCTACACCAAGGGCTCGGCCGCCCTGCTGGCCGGAATCCTGGCCCTGGCCGAGGCCGAGGGAGTGGGGGAGCCGCTGGCCAACGAGTGGATTCTTTCGCAACCCGACCTGGCCAGGCGCGGGCGCCGGCGCGCGGTCAGCGGATCGGCCAAGGCCTGGCGCTGGGCCGGCGAGATGGAGGAGATCGCCGACACGTTCGCCGGCGCCCGCCTGCCGGACGGATTTCACCGGGCGGCGGCCGAGATCTTCCGGCGTCTGGCCGATTTCAAGGACGTCCCCGAACCCCCGCCCCTGGACGACGTGCTGGCGGCTATCAACGCCGGCGCTTCGGTCGAGGGCCCCCGTCCCGGGAGTTGAACTGATGCCGACTGCCCGCGGGTCGTTCGAGGTGACCATCCATCCGGATCCTCCGTACCTGGAAGACGGCGGACTGAAATTTAACGTCAACCGGGTCGAAAAGCAATACCGCGGCGACATGGTCGGCAGCGCCCAGGCGCAGATGCTGGCCGCCTACACGGGAACTCCGGGCTCGGCCGGATACGTGGCGATCGAACACTTCCGCGGCCAGATCGACGGCAGATCGGGTTCGCTGACGTTCCAGCACAGCGGGACCATGGGGGGAGGCGCGGCCAGTCTCGCGGTCACGGTGGTGCCGGACTCGGGCAGCGGCGGACTGTCGGGCATTTCCGGTACGTTGCGGCTTGACAACGACGATTCCGGGCACACCTACGTGTTCGAGTACGAGCGCGCTTGAAGCAGGGCGGCGGAAAGCGGAATGGAGGGACATTGCCGGCAGCGGCAGGGAACGCGGCGGCTAGGCTCACCCCTCCGGGGGCCGAGCGCAGCACGCCCATGAAGGTCCTGGTGGCCGGCGGGTCCGGCGACATCGGCTCAGCGGTGGTCGCGGCCTTAAAAGGCCGGCACGAGGTTTCGATCCTGGACCGCCGACCGTCTACGGACCACCCCGACCTGGGACACCTCGGAGTGGACCTGGAGAACGCCCGCATGACCGCCAGCCTGGTGCGCGGGTTCGACTGCCTGGTGCACCTGGCGGCGATTCCCGACCCCTACACCGACCCCGGCGACGTGGTCTTCCGGGTCAACATGCAGGCCACCTACAACCTGCTCGAAGCCGTCCGGGCCAACGGCATTCGCCGGGTCGTCTACGGCTGTTCGGAGTCCGCTTCCGGATTCGGAATCCACAATCGGCGCTTCAAGCCGGACTACTTTCCAATTGATGAGCTCCATCCCTCGCTCCCGCACGAGGCATACGGGTCCAGCAAGCTGCTGGGCGAAATCCTGGGTCGCCAGTATGC
>CAYXKQ010000063.1:0-2688 GCA_964465715.1 uncultured Chloroflexota bacterium | reverse complement strand
GGGGCGGCCGGCGCAACAGGGATGATTGGCTAACGATCCTTCGGCACGGCTCCGGCGGGGGCGAGAAGGACTGGCTGGGAGCCTGGATCGCCCACGCCGACATCGCCCGGGCGGCGCGCCTGGCCTGCGAATACCAGTTCCCCGACCCGCCGCCGCGTTTTGAGAGCTTCTACCTGACCGCGCGGGACAACTTCACCGACCTGGATTCGCTGGACCTGGTCCGGAAACACTGGCCCCAGCACCCGCCCCCGGTGCGCAAACCAGGGCTGTACCGCAAAAACCCCCGGGCCTCGCTCTTTGACATTTCCAAGGCCCGCCGCCTGCTCGGGTTCGAACCGGCGGTCGGGGCAAGCGAGCTGCGCGAGCATTTTGGGATCGAGCGCCAGTGAGCACCAGGATCGCATTTCTGGCCGGGCTTGGATTTGTGTGCTGGCCGCCCGACAAGGTGGTCAAGACGCTCGCCGATCTGGGATATGAGGGCATCGAGTGGACGACCGCGCATTTTTCGGCCGCAGACCCTGCCAAGGCCCGGCGCGCGGTGGAACTGACCCGTGATGCCGGCCTCGAGGTATCGCGAATCATGGCCCACGAAGACTTTGTCTGCCTGGATGATCGTGAGCGCGAGCGCCGCATCGACGGGGTGGTCAGCGTGGTGCAACTGGCCGGCGAACTGGACGTGCCCACGGTCGGGTCCATGACCGGGCCGGCGCCGTGGGACGAGAAAGCCCCGCGCATCCCTGCGGACATTTCCGAGGGGGAGGCCTGGGAGATGGCGCTGGATGCCCATCGCCGCATCGTCGCCGCCGCCGAAAACTCGGGGACCACAATCTCCGCGGAAGGCGTGTTTGGCATGCTGGCGCACGACTTCTATTCGCACCGCTATCTGCTCGAACAGATCCCTTCGCCGGCGCTGGAAGTGAACTTTGATCCCTCCCACGGGATCCTGAGCGGGAATCTCGACATTCCCTGGCTGATCGACCAGTGGGGCACCAAGATCCTGCACTGCCACCTGAAAGACGCGGTCGGGATCTCGCAGCGGCCCGGGGAGTTCATCTTCCCGCTGTTGGGTGAGGGACGGGTCGATTGGACCGGGTTCTTTCGCGGCCTTGCCGCCCGCGATTACGACGGGTTCGCCTCGGTCGAATTCGAAAGCTGGGCCTACCTGGCAAATGTGCTGGGCGACGATCCGGCCCGCGCCGCCGCCATCAGCATCCGCCAGATTCGCGCGTTGCGAGAGGCCGCCGGCGCGTGATCCGGGACCGGCCGGGGCCTTGATTTAGGGCCGAAACTAGACTGCGGAACCGGGCCCGGGACGGCCCTGCGGGTGGCGTTTCGGAATCGGCAATCGCCGGATGGTCCGGTGTCGCAGGATTGCGCAAGAGCGGGGCGGGTCATGGCACATCACCATCACCATGGTGACGGGGATGCCCATTCCCACACCCACGGGGTGGTGGATGCGACCATCGCCACCACTTCGCGCGGAATCTGGGCGATCAAATGGTCGTTCGTCGGCCTGTCGATCACCGCGGTGATCCAGATCTTCATCGTCGTCCTGACCGACAGCGTCTCGCTGCTGGCCGATACCATCCACAACGTCGGCGATGCGATGACCGCGGTGCCGCTCTGGATCGCGTTCCTGTTCGCGCGCCGGGCGGCCTCCAGACGGTTCAATTACGGGTTCGGACGGGTCGAGGACCTGGCCGGGGCGGCAATCGTCCTGGTGATAGCGTTCAGCGCCGCGGTCGCCGGCTACCAGTCGATCGAACGCCTGATCAATCCGCGCGACATCCAGTACGTCGGCGCGGTGGCGGCCGGCGGCGCGATCGGATTCCTCGGGAACGAGGCGGTGGCGCTGTTCCGGATCAGGATCGGGCGCGAGATCAACAGCGCCGCCCTGATCGCCGACGGGCAGCATGCCCGGGTCGACGGCCTCACCAGCCTGGCGGTACTGGTCGGTGCGGTTGCGGTATGGGCCGGATTCCCGCTGGCCGACCCGATCGCCGGACTGATCATCACGGCGTTGATAGTCAAGATAGTCATCGACGCGGCGAAATCGGTTTTCGGGCGGATGCTCGATGGCGTCGACCCCCGAGTCCTGGACGAAATCGAGCACCTCGCATCGCACGTTGCCGGAGTCCAGGTGCCGGTCCGGGCCCGGGCGCGCTGGATCGGCCATCGCCTGCAGGCTGAGATTCGCATCGACATTCCCGGTGAACAAAGCGTGGCCGCCGCCCGCGAACTCGAGGACCGGGTGGCCGAGGAAATCCGGGCCCACATTTCCTATGCCGGCGAGGTCCTGGTGATCGCCCGCCCGCCGGGACGCGATACCGCCGGAGAACTCCGACCGGTTCGGATCCCTGGCGCCAACCCACACGACTAGGGCGCCGCCCGATTTCCGGCCGGCCTGGCCGGCCGCATGAGTAAATTTCAGGCAGCGGCGACCGCACGGGCGCCACAACCCGCAGGAGCGCACAAGCAGCTTGGAACTAACTGACGCCCTGCTCTCGATCGGCCTCCTGATCGTTGCCGCCAAGCTCCTGGAGGGGGTGTTCAGGCGGTTCGGGCTCAACGCGATCGTTGCGTACGCCACCGCTGGCGTCGTAATGGGACCGCTGACCGGTATGGCCGAACCCGGACCGAGCCTTGAAATCATTCTCGGAATCGGCATTTTCATGCTGTTCTTCCTAA
>CAYXKQ010000062.1:0-9489 GCA_964465715.1 uncultured Chloroflexota bacterium | reverse complement strand
GCCGATCAGACGGATTTGAGCAGCGCCACGTCGTCCTGCAGCGGCCGCAGGATCAGGGCGGCGGCGATCATCAGCAGCGCCATCACCAGATAAACGATCGTGAATCCATGCAGCTGGCCGCCGCGGTTGCCCAGGTCGAGCGCGATCCCGGCCCAGAGCGTTCCGACCGCGTCGCCGCCGGCGCCGGCGAAGTTGGCCAGCCCCAGGTAGAGGCCGGCGCTGTTTGGATTGGGGATCTTGTCGATCAGCAGCGCCCAGTCGCCGGCCGAGAACGCGCCCAGCGCGAAGCCCAGCATCACCACCGCAAAGCCCAGCGCCGCGATGTGCACGATTGCCGCGGCGCAGACCGATCCCACCAAACCGCACGTGCAGGCCACATAGACCACCGTCTTGCGCCCGAAGCGGTCGCCGATCACCCCCGCCGGCCAGGCCGATGCGATCGTGGCCAGGAGCAGGAGCCCGAGCAGGATCGAGGACCACTGGCCGGGGTTTTCGACCTGCAGGCGGTCGCGCAGGTTGAAGAGCAGGGTGTTGTCGGCGGCCAGGATGGCCCCGAAAAAGACCAGCCTGGAGGCGACCACGCGCACGAACGCCGGCTGGGCCTTCAGGTAGGAGATCACCTGGGAAAATTCTGCGCGCAGCGGTGGCTGCGGCTCCGGCGGCCCGGTCGGCCCCCTGGGGATGACCAGGAACGCCAGCAGCCCGGCGAAGGCGACCGTCAACCCGCCCACGAACACGAAACCGCCCGGGTTGCCGGCGTCGAGAAACATGCCGGCGATGGTGGCCCCGATCACGGTGCCGCCGATGTTGAGGATCCCGTTGATCGAGGAGGCGCGCGCCATCTGGGTGGTGCCGACCAGGTCCGGCAGGACGCCCTTGATCGCCGCGCGCGAGAAGTTCTCGGCAATCTGCTGGCAGAGGATCAGCGCCAGGAGGGCCAGGTAGGTGGCCGTCAGCGACATGAGCAGGACGAACACCGCGGTGCAGAGCGCGCCCAGGATCAGCATCGGCCGGCGCCTTCCCCAGCGCGACCAGGCCCGGTCCGAGATCCCGCCGGCCAGCGGCTGGACGATGATCGCCGCGGTCACCCCGACCGCGGTGATTACCCCCAGCATCGTGCCCTTGATGTCGGGTCCGACCAGCATCTCGACCCGGTCGGGAAGGTAGACGATCGCGAACCCGCCCCAGAGCAGCGAAAGCCCCAGCCAGTAGACATTCAGCCTCACCAGCATCAGCGGCGAGAGCGCCTGCCGCGAGGCGTAGGCCAGGGCCGCCGGCGATACCGACATCAGTCCAGGAAGCCGGCCTGGGCCTGCTGGCGCAGGGCCTGGTCGATCAGGACCAGGGTGCACATGGCCTCCACGATCGGCACCGCCCGCGGCAGGACGCAGGGGTCGTGGCGGCCGCGGCCGCCGAAATCGACCTCGTTGCCGTCCTCGTCGACGGTGCGCTGGGATTTGAGGATCGTGGCGGTCGGCTTGAACGCCACCCGGCCCACGATGTCCTCGCCGTTGGAGATCCCGCCCTGGATTCCCCCGGAGCGGTTGGTGCGGGTCCTGACCCGCTGCTCCCGCATGTAGAACTCGTCGTTGTGGGTTGTCCCGGACAGTCGGGTTCCCGCAAATCCCGAGCCGACCTCGAAACCCTTGGCCGCCGGCAGGGAGAGCATCGCCCGGGCAAGTTCGCCGTCCAGTTTTCCAAACACCGGCTCGCCCAGGCCCGCCGGGACCCCGCGACAGACAAATTCCACCACTCCGCCGAGCGAGTCGCCGTCCTTGCGGGCCTTGTCGATCCGCTCGTAGATCTGGGCCGCCGCCTGCGCGTCGGGGACCCTGGTCGGGCTCAAATCGACCGTCCGGCGCGAAACGCCGGCCAGGTCCACCGGGGATTCGATATCGGCCACTTGCTTGACGTAGGCGACCACCTCTATCCCGTACTTGACCGCCAGCAGCTTGCGGGCCACCGCCCCGGCCGCCACCCGGCCGATCGTCTCGCGCGCCGAGGCCCGGCCGCCGCCGCGCCAGTTCCTTATCCCGTACTTGGCCTGGTAGGTGTAGTCGGCGTGCGAGGGACGGTAGATCCGCCGCATGTACTCGTAGTCCTTGCCGCGCGCGTCCTGGTTGCGGACCACGATCGAGATCGGCGTCCCCAGGGTCAGCCCGTCGAACACGCCCGAGAGGATCTCGGCGCGGTCGTCCTCGCGCCGCTGGGTGGTGATCCGGCTCTGGCCGGGGCGTCGCCGGTCCAGGTCGGGCTGGATGTCATCGGCCGAAATCGCCAGCCGCGGGGGGCAGCCGTCGATGACCGCCCCGATCGCTTCGCCGTGCGACTCGCCCCAGGTGGTGACCCGGAAAGCCCGACCGAAGCTGTTGCTCATCGCTCGTCGTCTACTTCTTCCCCGAACCGGTGTCGAATGAAGTCGCCGATCGAGTATTGGACGTTGCGCCGCGCCGAAGCGGCGACCGAGCCCACGTACCAGCGGTGAATCCGCGCCAGCATCCGATCGCGCCGCTCGGCCTGGCCAGGATCGTCCCAGAGGTTTACCAGCTCGTCGGGATCGGCCTTCAGGTCAAACAGCAAGCCGCGGTCTTCGCCCAAAAATTCCACGCACTTGAAATCCTGGGTGCGGAGCATGATCTGGTACTCGATGGCGTTCATGACGGTGTCGCGGGAGAGCTCGGAGAACACCTCTTCCCGGCCGGCGGCCCCGGCACGGTCCTGAAGCTGTGGCAGCATGCTTATCGCCTCGTAGTGCCCGGGAACATCAAGGCCGGCCACTTCCAGGACCGTCGGTCCCAGGTCGAACCAGCTGTAGAGATCGGCGACGGTGCGCCCGCCGGTGAACCGCCCGGGCGCCCAGACGATGGTCGGCACGCGGGTGACGCAGTCGTACATGTTCCATTTGGCGTTCATGCCGTGATCGCCCAGCGATTCGCCGTGGTCGGAGGTGAAGATCACGATCGAGTTTTCCAGCAGTTCGTGGCGTTCTAGCCCTTCCAGGATCTGGCCGACCTTGGTGTCGATCATCTCGCAGTTGGCCATGTAGTAGGCGCGCTGGCGCTGGCGCCGTTCGGTCGAGGCCCGCGAGTCGTGGACGACCGCGTCGATGTCATATTGCTCGAAGAACGTGCGCAGCTTTTTCAGGCCCTCGGGCTGGGCCGCCATCTCGGCCTCGGTGACCTCGAGCATCGGAAATTCGCGCTGCATGTATTTTTCGGCCACTTCAGGCAGCGGGTCGAATGGTGGATGCGGCCCGGGAAATCCGATCTCCAGGAAGAGCGGCTCCGGCAGCGGCCGCGAGGCGGCGCTGGTGTCCAGCCAGCGCATTACCGAGTCGCCGACGAACTCGTCGGGGTGCAGGTGCTTGGGCAGCGGCCAATCGAACGCCCCCAGGCGCTCTGCGTAGTCGGGCACCTGCTCGCGGTAGGTGTGGCGTCCGGGTTTTTCCAGGTCGTGGGCCAGGATCGCCTTGTCGAGCTCGTCGAAGAACTTCAAGGGGGCGTGGAAGCGGTCCTTGTTCTCGACCACGTAGCGTTCGTGGAATCCGGCGGGGGCGTTGTACGGGCCGGTGTGCATCTTGCCGATGTTGACGCAGTGGTAACCGGATTCGGCCAGGTCTTCGACCCAGCACTCGTGCCAGATCGAATCGTTGCGCAGGACCCCGGTATTGTGCGGCGTCATCCCGGAAAAAAGCGCCGACCGCGCCGGACCGCAGACCGGGGCGTTGACGAAGACGTTGGAGAAGACCACGCCCTCGTTGACCAGCCGGTCCAGGTTCGGCGTGTCCATCCAGGGACAACCCAGGGCGGCAATCGTGTCAAAGCGCTGCTGGTCGGTGATGATCAGCACGATGTTGGGGCGATCGTTGGCCAATTGCAGGGTCCGGCGGGCGAGTCGGCGTCGATGTTGATCTAAGAATAGGGACGCTGCTGCGGCAGGGTGGCCGTGCCCGGCCCTTTCCTTATTCTTTTATTGGCGTCCGCGCACCTTAACGGGTTTCAACGGCGGGGTGGGCAGGCGCCTTGTTGGCGCTATGTTTATTGGAGTTTGCTAGTGCAAGCGATCAAGTACGCGGCGCCCACCAGCATTGCCGACGCGGTCGAAATCCTCGATCAGCACGGCGCCAAGGCCCGCATGCTGGCCGGCGGCACCGATCTGATCGTGCAGGTGCGGGAGTGGGTGCGAGACGTTGACGTATTCGTCGACGCCAAACACATTCCCGAGCTGACCGAGATCGCGGTCGCCGCCGATGGCGGGGTGACGCTGGGGGCGGCTGCTCCTTGTTATCAGATCTATGCCAATGCGGCGATCACCGAATCCTTCCCGGGGATAGTTGACGCTGCGACCATCATCGGCGGGACCGGCATTCAGGGCCGCGCGTCGATGGGCGGGAACCTGTGCAACTCGGGGCCGGCGGCCGACTCGACCCCGCCGCTGATCATCTACTCGGCGGTCTGCAACATCGCCGGGCCCGGCGGCACGCGCCAGGTAGCGGCCGAGGACTTCTGCACCGGCCCGGGCCAGAACGTGCTGGCCGAAAACGAACTGCTGGTTTCGCTCTCGCTCCCGCCGCAGCCGGCCGGGTCGGGGGCCCACTACCTGCGCTTTATTCCGCGCAATGAAATGGACATCGCGGTGGTTTCGGCCGGCGCCTGGGTCCAGCTCGACGGCGACACCATCACCGCCGCGCGGATCGCCCTGGGGGCGGTCGCGCCGACCCCGCTGTACGTGGAAGCCGCCGGAGCGGCGCTCGTCGGGCAGGCGGCCGGCGAGGAAGCCTACGAGGCCGCCGCTGCCCACTCGGCCGAGGCGGCATCGCCGATCACCGACATGCGCGGGACCATCGAGTACCGCAAACACCTCAGCGGCGTTTTGACCAAGCGCGCCCTGCGCGGCGCCGTGGCCCGCGCCAAAGGAGAGTCCCACAGTGCCCACTGACCTGATCGCGGGCAAGACCCACGTCACCACAACGATCAACGGCGAGCGCTCCGATTTCCTTTGCGAGCCGCGCGATTCGTTGCTGGACGTGCTGCGCGAGAACCTGCACCTCTACGGGGCCAAGGAAGGCTGCAACAACGGCAACTGCGGCGCCTGCAACGTGGTCATGGACGGCCGCCTGGTCAACAGCTGCTGCGTGCTGGCGGTCGAATCGGCCGGCAGCGAGATCGAGACCATCGAAGGGGTCGGCGAACCCGACAAACTCCATCCGCTGCAGCAGGCGTTCCTTGAGAACGCCGCCCTGCAGTGCGGGATCTGCACCCCGGGCTTCATCGTCTCGGCGAAAGCCCTGCTTGAACGAAATCCCGACCCAAGCGAACACGAAATCCGCTGGTGGCTGGCCGGCAACCTCTGCCGCTGCACCGGCTACGACAAGATCATCCGGGCGGTCCAGGACGCGGCCGCGCGAATGCGGGAGGAAGCCTGACGATGGCAACTGAAACACACCTGGTCAAGACTGGCGACTTCAAGGTCCTCGGCAAATCACCGGTCCGCCATGACGGCGTCGACAAGGTAACCGGCCGGGCCGCCTACGGGTCCGACATCTGGCTGACCGGGCAGCTGTACGGCAAGGTGCTGCGCTCCCCGCACGCCCATGCCAACATCCTCTCGATCGACACCTCGGCGGCCGAAGCCTACCCGGGCGTGCACACGGTGATCACCAGCGCCGACCTGCCCAAGGCCAAGGAAGGCCTGACCGACATCGGCGAGGGCGGCCTGCAGTCGACCAAGTTCAAGGCCATGAACATGCTGGCCACCGACAAGGCCCTCTACGACGGGCATGCGATCGCGGCCGTGGCGGCGTCAGACCCGCACACCGCCGAGGAGGCGACCCGCCTGATCAAGGTCGAATACGAAGTGCTCGACCCGGTCATGACCGCGCGCCAGGTGCGCGACGGCGACGGCCCGGTGATCCTGGACGAGATCCGGACCATGACCGAGGGCGAGGCCGGCGACGAGCCCTCCAACGTAGCCGAGCACCGCATCTACGAAGAGGGCGACATCGAGGCCGGATTCGCAGCCGCCGACCACATCTTCGAGAACGTTTACGAGACCGCGACCGTCCACCAGGGGTACATCGAAACCCACAACGCCTCCGCGCTCTGGCACGAGGACGGCCACCTCGAGGTCTGGTGCTCCTCGCAGGGCGCCTTTGCGATCCGCAACGAGCTCCAGGACCTGCTGCAGATGCCGGTCTCCAAGATCAAGGTGGTCCCGATGGAAATCGGGGGCGGGTTCGGCGGCAAGACGACCTCCTACCTCGAGCTTTTGGCCGCGGTGATGTCGCGCAAGAGCGGTCGCCCGGTGAAGATGGCGATGGACCGCAACGAAGTAATCCGGGCCACCGGACCGACCCCGGGCACCTGGCTGCGGGTCAAGATGGGCGTCACCAGCGCCGGCAAGATCACCGCCGTGCAGGGTGAATTCTGGTTCGAGGCCGGACCCTATCCGGGTTCGCCGATCCACCCCGGCTGCGTGTGCGCGTTCGCGCCCTATTCGACCGCCAACGTCCGGGTCGACGGCTACGACGTCCTGGTGAACAAGCCGCACTCGCACGCCTACCGGGCGCCGGGCGCGACGATGAGCGAATTCGCGGTCGAGACCACCGTGGACGAGATCTGCGAAAAGCTGGGCTTTGACCCGATCGAGTTCCGCCTGCAGAACGCTTCCAAGGAAGGCGACTGGCGGGCCGACGGCCCGCCGTTCCCGCGCGTGGGCAACATCGAATGCGTAGAGGCGATCCGCGACTCGGACCACTGGCAGAGCGACCTGGGCGAGCCTTCGGGCCCGAACAAGGCGCGCGGCCGCGGAGTGGCATCCGGGTTCTGGTTCAACGCCGGAATGACCTCCTCGGCTTCGGGTCGGGTCAACGCCGACGGCACCGTGACCCTGATCGAGGGTTCGACCGACATCGGCGGCACCCGGACCTCGATCGCCATGCAGATGGCCGAGGCCCTGGGGATTTCCGAGCAGGACATCATCCCGATCGTGGGGCACACCGACGAAATCGCCTTCACCGCCGTGACCGGCGGTTCGCGGGTGACATTCGCCACCGGCTATGCCGCCTACGAAGCGGCCCGCGAGATCCTGGCCAAGATGCGCGCGGCGCTGGCCGGGCTCTGGGACGTGGAGACCTCGGCGGTCGAAGCCGTCGACGGCTACTTCATCGGGGCCGGCAACGAGCTTTCATTCGCCGAAGCGGCCGCGCTGCTGGGCGAACACGAGCTTGAAATCGTCGGCAACGCCACCGTCACCCCCACCCAGCGCGGGGCGTCGTTTACGACCCACGCCGCCGACGTGGAAGTTGACCTTGAGACCGGCAAAGTCGAAATCCTGCGCTACACGATTGCCCAGGACGCCGGCAAGGCGGTCTACCCGCCGTACGTGGAAGGCCAGATGCAGGGCGGAGTCGTCCAGGGCATCGGCTGGGCCCTCAACGAGGGCTACTGGTACGACGACGAGGGACGGCTGCGCAATCACAGCCTGCTCGACTACCGTCTGCCGACCTCACTGGACCTGCCGATGATCGAGACGATCATCGTCGAGGTACCCAATCCCGGCCACCCCTACGGGGTGCGCGGGGTCGGCGAATCCAGCATCGTGCCGCCGCCGGCGACTATCGCCAACGCGATTTTTGCCGCCACCGGCAAGCGCCTGCAGGAATTGCCGATGTCTCCGCCGACCGTACAGGCGGCGCTGGCCAACGGGGCCTCCTAGGGAGATCGCCCCAGACGATGCCGCGGGTACACGTGCCGCGCGCCCTGCGCGAGCATACCGGCGGCCAAGTTGAAATCGAGCTCCCCGGCCGGACGGTCGGGGAGCTCATCGACGCTCTGGAGGATCGTCACCCGGGGATCAAGGCGCGCCTGGTCTCCGACGAGACCACCCACGGCCTGCGGCCGGGACTGGCGATCTGGCTGGACGGGCACGATCTGGCAACCGGGGTCCGCACCAAGGTCCCGGAGAACTCCGTCGTCTACTTCGTGCCAGCGCAGGCCGGCGGAGGTCATTGAAGAAGGTTCTCGGGGAAAGACGGAGCCAGCCGGCGCGGGATCTGCCAGGAGCAATGCCGCGCGGTGCGACCGCCGGATTTGCCCCTGACCTGAACCGGGCTCAAGGGGTCTTTCGGTAACCCGCGACACGCCCCTGGGTGTCGACAAGTACGACGTCCTGCAAAGAGTTTTCGGCTTCAGCCGATTCCTGGGCCAGCAGGAGGCGGTGATCGAACGCACGATTCATGGTGGCGACAGCCTGGTCCTCATGCCAACCGGGGCCGGCAAATCACTCTGTTACCAGATTCCCGCGATCGTGCGAAAGGGCGTCGGGGTCGTGGTCTCTCCGCTGATCGCGCTGATGCGCGACCAGGTGGAGGGTCTGCGCCAGGCCGGAGTGCGGGCGGCGTACCTGAATTCGACCCTGTCCTTGCCCGAAGTCCGCAAAGTCGAATCGGATGTGCGGGAGGGTCGGGTCGACCTTCTGTACGTGGCACCGGAGCGCCTATTGCAAGGTCCCACGCTGGGACTTCTCGAGCGCAGCCGCTTGGCCCTTTTCGCCATAGACGAGGCCCACTGCGTTTCGCAGTGGGGGCACGACTTCAGGCCCGATTATCTACACCTGGCAGAAGCGCTGGAAAGGTTCCCCGGCGTTCCCCGGATTGCGCTTACCGCCACCGCCGACGCGCCCACCCGGCGCGAAATTCTGGGACGCCTTGGATTGGACCGCGCAAGGGTATTTGCCAGTGGATTTGACCGGCCAAATATCCGCTACCTGGCATCTCCCAAGAACCGACCCCGGCAGCAGCTGAGGCAATTCCTGCGAACCCACCGCGACCAATCCGGGATCGTCTACTGCCTTGCTCGGCGATCGGTCGACGAGATTGCCGAATGGCTGTGCGGCATCGGCGTGAACGCGCTTCCCTATCACGCCGGTCTGGACCCCGAAGTGCGCCAGCGCAATCAGGATCGCTTCCAACAAGAGGATGGGGTCGTAATGGTCGCGACGATCGCATTCGGAATGGGGATCGACAAACCCGATGTGCGATTCGTCGCCCACCTTGACATGCCAAGGAGCATCGAAGCCTATTACCAGGAAACCGGCCGGGCCGGTCGAGATGGAGATCCGGCTGAAGCCTGGATGGTCTATGGGTTGCAGGATGTGGGCAAGCACCAGTGGATGATTGCGCAGTCAGATGTCGAACCCGAGCGGCATCAGCTTGAATCACGCCGGTTGAATTCGATGCTCGGGTTCTGTGAGGTGGCAACTTGCCGGCGCAAGGCGCTGCTGGAGTATTTCGGCGGCAAGTTCGAGGCGCCATGCAACAACTGTGACAATTGCCTGACGCCGGTCGAAACCTGGGATGCAACGCAGCCCAGCCGGAAAGCGCTCTCGTGCGTTGGCCGCACCGGGCAGCGCTTCGGAGCCACCTACCTGGCCGACGTATTGCGGGGCCGCGCCGATGACCGGATGCGCAATTTCGGCCACGATCAGATT